>LUZV01000165.1 GCA_001603765.1 Anaerolineales bacterium Chloro_02
TAGTTATTGAATCCAGTAAAACTGCAGCAATTTCTCCCGAATGGCGGGAAAGTTCGGATAAAGCACCGATGCCCCGCCTGAGGTGGTGCCAGGAATCGCGTCGTCGGGCGTAAGGCGAAAGGTAGAAAATTTTAAGTTCGCGAACTTGCTTAAAGGCAGCGCGTAAAGCACGTAATCGGTCGGCTGCATGTCGGTTTGGGCGGTTCTGAAAACGGCACGAATGACGTTATCCAGGTTCAGGATCTCGCTTGGCTGAAAAGCCTTTTTAGCCATTGCCTGGATCATTTCCTGAGCCCGGCGGGTGCGGTCAAAATCGGAAGAATTCAGGCGGGCGCGTACATACCAAAGGGCTTCATCCGAGTTCATTGGCACGGAGCCCGGCTCCACCACACACCATCCGGAGGCGTTCATGTGGCATTCATCTTCCATGTGCTCGCCTACATCAACCACGACCCCATCCAGAACGTCGATCAGATGCTTAAAGCCCTGAAAGTCCACCATGGCGTAGTGGTCAGGTCTGAAGCCAAAATTTGCCGCGAAGGTGTCGCTCAGGAGCTGCCAGTTGCCAAATGGGAAAGCCGTATTGAGGCGCTGCTCGCCCACACCGGGGATATTAACCCATAAATCGCGCGGGAAAGAAATCAGGTGCACTTCGTTCGTGCGGGTATTCAGCCCCAGAAGCAGCATAACGTCGGTGCGGTAGCCCAATTCGGGGCGGTAGTCTGAGCCGAGCAGAATAATTGTCTTAACTTCGTTAGGGATCGCGATGGCGTTTGGGTTGCCAGCCAGATAAGGATCCTGCGCGTTTGGATTAGGCTCATTCCAGAGGTTGGTCAGGAATCCTGGGTTGCCCGCGCGCATCTCGTTTACGCTCAGAGCAGACAATAAAACAAAAATCAGGGCAGCCAGCAGGAAAAGGATACCCCACGGAAACCGATGTTTCCTTTGGTTTTTTACAGTGTAGGTCATGTTACCTTCGTTCTATGTTTTTTTGTAGGTTACGCCTCAACAGGTTCCGCAGGGAGAGGGTAGCCGTTTTCGGTTGCCAGGCTGCGCAGTTTGCTGCTCAGTTCGCGCCACTGCACCTTGGATACGCCCAGTTTCTGACGGATTTTGTCTTGCTCAACCCCGTTGGTGAGGTCAATCAGGGAGCTTGTCCAGCGCAGCATGACAAAGGAGATGTGTTTATCCAATTTTGCGGCTTTTGTAACATCTTCGAGCAGATATTCAAGCCTGCGCTGCGACCACGGGAACACCTGATCCTTAATTTCATACTTCAAAGCGTAATCGTTATAGGCAGCTACCCAGGTTGGGGACACTTCAATCTTGCGTTCTTTATAGCGATAGCGCGACTGACCATAACGCACGTGGATATACGCCCGTTTGGGGTCTTCAATCTCAAGATGGTTGGTCATCAGGCTGAGGCATTCACCTTTTTTCAAGCCGGTTTCAAGCACCAGCAGCAGGAGCGTGTAGGGGCGAGGATCCGGATTGGCGGAAGTTCGCAGCGCGTCGGCGGCGTCCAGCGCCCGGGCATACTCGGAGGGGGTCAGCACGGTTGGAAGCGGGCAGATTACCGTCTTTTGGATCACTTTTTCGGCAGGGTCAGCGTTCAGCACGCCGCCCTTAACCAACCAGCGGAAAAATGATTTGATGGATGTAATCCGGCGAGAGAGCGTTTTTGGGCTGCAGGGAACATCGCGGTCTTTCTCCATCCAGGAGATAAAATCCTCCAGGTCCTTGGTGGAGATGCTGCCGATGGTTTTATCGGCGGGGAAAAAGCTTTCTAATAGCGCCAGGTCAGCGGTGAAGGCTTTGAGGGTGTGATGTGACCTGCCTTGATCGCGCAGGTAGATCTTCCAGGCTTGGATTGTCGGCTGCAGCAGGGTGCTTTCCTGGATATGAGCGCTGACAGCTTCAGATTGTCCGTTCATGATAACTCCCATATTTCGTATAGTCATTAATTCGAAATTTAAGTTTAGCCCTCAAGTGGAGGTTTGTCAACCTTAGCCGTGCAGGAATTGGCATCATACCATTTCGCAAAAAAGGTTCGTAGGGAAAGGCCTTGCGCCTTTCCGCCATAAGGGGTTCGTAGGGAAAGGCCTTGCGCCTTTCCACCAATAATCTCGGAAGGGGGCAAGCCCCTTCCCTACAAACGGGACGTTGTTATGAAAAGCCTTGTGCCGATCCGCAAAAAGAGGTTCGTAGGGAAAGCCCTTGCGCCTTTCCGCCATAAGAGGTTCGTAGGGAAAGGCCTTGTGCCTTTCCGATAATACCACCGGAAGGGGACAAGCCCCTTCCCTACATACGGGACGTTGTAATGAAAGCCCTTGCGCCATTCCACAAAAGGGGGATCGTAGGGAAAGGCCTTGCGCCTTTCCGATAATACCATCGGAAGGGTACAAGCCCCTTCCCTACAAACGCTCCAACACCATCGGAAGGGGGCAAGCCCCTTCCCTACAAACGCTCCAACACCACCGGAAGGGGGCAAGCCCCTTCCCTACCAACGCGGAGGAGGGGGCAAGCCCCTTCCCTACCGAGAAGCAACTAAAAAACCATGTATAATAGCCTAACTCTTCATATTAAAAGCATACACAATTCAAACCTCATAAGGCTGAAGCAAATAATGAACATATCTGAAATCTTTAAACATAAAAAAGTGAGTTACTCACTGGAGATTTTTCCTCCCAAGAAGGACAGCTCTTATAACACTATCTATAACACACTTCTCAGGCTGCGCGGACTACCCGCGGACTACATCAGCGTTACCTACGGCGCGGGAGGAAGCCCGGCTCAGCGGGAGAAAAC
>LUZV01000166.1 GCA_001603765.1 Anaerolineales bacterium Chloro_02
CTGCGCGGTGTGGGCTCATCATCCATCTGACTCATTTCTCTTGACATACTGGCTCACCTGGTTCCTTTCACACTTTAAGCATGCGCAAAGTGCGTTAACTTTGTATAATGACAGTAAGCCTTCTTCAGGCTCGAAAGGAATGGTGCAAATCCTATGCCAGCGCAATTAACCTCAGAAGAACGAACAGCCTTGCTGAAAATCGCGCGTCAGTCTCTCACAGACGCCGTCAACAACCGCCCCTCCACCCCACTCCCCGATGACCTTTCGCCAGCACTGCTTGAAACAGGCGCGAGCTTTGTAACCCTGACCATTCGCGGGCAACTGCGCGGCTGCATCGGCACGCTGCAAGCTCACCAGCCGCTTGCCGTGGATGTTCGTCAGCGCGCCGCCCAGGCTGCCACCGAGGATTACCGCTTCCCAAGAGTTCGCCCGGCTGAACTCGATCACATCCATATTGAAATCTCGCGCCTGACTAAACCGGCGCCTCTGCCCTACTCCGACCCGGCTTTGCTGCCAACCCTCCTCCGCCCGCATGTGGATGGCGTGGTGCTTTCGGATGGATTGCGTCAGGCAACCTTTTTGCCACAGGTCTGGGATCAGCTGCCCAGCCCGGAGGAATTCCTCAGTCACCTTTGCCAAAAAATGGGCGCGAAATCCGACCTCTGGCGCCATAAAATTCTGCAGGTAGAGATCTACCAAGTGGAAGAATTTGAGGAAGAAAAGTAGCCAATTCCGCCTCATTAAAACAGCGCGCTTGCCCTGACAAATAACAACCTGATAATGGCAAGGGCGCTCACCATATTAATGAAGCATTCACTCTAAGAAAAACGACCCGTTTCCGGGTCGTTTTTTGGCATCTGAATGTCTAACCTAATAAGGCAGGGCTCCCTGTCCACCTTCAGTCTGAGAGTGGGCATAAGCCTGACCTGTTAGATGAGCAATAACCAGTTGTGAGAAAAGGGCTGTGATCAATGCGCCAACAATGATAATGATTGAGCCTAGTGGAGCGAAAAGGCTGCATACCAGGCTTCCGCCAAGGACAATCAACCAGGCTTTAAAGTTGTTCTTAAGCAGCCGGAAAATTTCCTTGAATTCAAACGCGGCGCTGATGCTGTCTTTCATTGCGACATTAGCCAAAGCTGCTGGCATAATGAAGACCAAAGCAATGATATAGAAAAACAGTATCAACCCAGCCAACAACGCGAACAATGTCGCAAAAACTGAATGCCTTCCACTATTGATAGAATTCACCAATGGAATGAACACCACCAGACTGATCAACATCACTGGAATTGAATAAACCAAAGCTCCCACGAGCCATTTAAAACCGCGCCTCAGGTCAGCGCCAAACTCAAGCTCGGGCAAGGGTTCCGCCTGATGTTCTGCCACATTGCGGATGATCCTCATCAGATAGCCAGCGATAACCAATCCGCCAATAAATGGAATCAACAGGACCAATAATGGAATGAGCAATTTTTCAAACCAACGTTTGTCATCAAAGATATAGGTAAAAGCTTTTCCGAAGTTCATAGTTTCCTCTCTTCAACACAATCAAAAATAATTTTCACTGTCATTCGCGCGGACCAACCGCCTTGGATAACAGGTCATTCTACATGGCATTAGCCAAAAGGCATCTGATCAGAGCTGTACGAACTCATCCACATTGAGCACGAATACAGTCGCTCTCTTTTCCTGTGGTCCCCGGGCAGCCGTGCAGTTCTCGCGCAGGATCTCCAGAGCGCGCGGCACCCGGTCATCCTCCACGCCGATCAATAGCGTGCTCCGTCCACTGCGCAGGAAGCCGCCTGTGGACGCAATCTGGGTTACACGGAAATCCTCATCGGTCAGCTTGGCAGAAACACGTTCGTTGTCATCATCTCTGATAATCGCGATAATCAGTTTTTTCATCAGATTTCCTCGTAATGTTCGATTTCAAGATCAAAAATGGTCACTCCCCCAATCTGGACTTCGGTCGGGATTAATGACCCCATCGGCAGGTTGTCTATCACAGGCGAGACATAACCGATCCGCCTGCCTGCAACGTCATCAAGCAGCTGCTTCAGAGCGTCGCTCTCATCTTGTGGGCAGCCGATCAGAAAAGTGACGCTGCGCTCTCTCAAAAAACCGCCCGCGCTTGGTAATTTGACGAAGACATAATCCGTCTTCTCTAAGGCGTTTTCTACATTTTCGCTGTCAGGACCCGAAACGATCACCAACAGCATTTTTTGTTTATTTTGAGCATTATCAGACATAAGGCAGCTCCTGTTGGATCTATCTCTATTTTAACTTAAGAATAAGGTTCATTCAAACCAATTAACAACCATATCTTCAAGATCATCCAGGTCCACCTCAGTTTCACTCACAACCTTGCCAAAAACCGAACCGCCCGCCTTCCGCGTGGAATCCCGGCTTCCGGTCTTCAACGGATGCCACCAAGGCAAATCTTTTCCCTCCGAAACAAGGTAATAAGCGCAGGTTTTAGGCAGCCAGTCAGCATGATACACGAGCTCCGGCGTCAGCAAGAGGCACTCAGGCACGTTCTCGTGGCGGTGTTCGTAATCGCTGCAAAGGCAAGTCTGCATATCCATGTAACGGCAGACCACATTCGTGAACCGCACTCCCGGAACGCCAGGCTCCCGAAATTTGAACAAACAGCATTTGGAACAACCGTCGCAAAGCGATTCCCATTCATCGTGAGTCATCTCTTCCAGCTTTTTTCGCAGCCAAAAGGGTTTTTCCATCTTAGCCCTCGCTTAACGGAAAAAGATTTGGGTTCAAAAAAGGGATCAGAGCCAACTTAACCGCCTCAGCATAAAACTGACTGCGGGTCACCTTTTCGCCAGTCAGCAAGCCTACCCCACCGCCTTTTCTCTTTGAACCAGACACGCCAAAGACCGCATCATCCGCCTCGCCCAGTTCCATGCCCTGTCCGATCAGCTCACCAACGCGTTTCGGCAGTTCATAGCTGGCTGAGCGAGCCCTTCCGATCCGCTCCCTGCCCAAAACGACGACCCAACAATATGAAAGGAAAGTGCCAGGCTCGCCATCAATGGCTTGCAGACCGCCTTCAATCCCCAGCCAAAAGTCCGCCTCCGGCTGCAGAGCGCGCGCGGCTTTGGCGCGGTTTTGCGCACCTCTCAGGGTTTCCGCGTCGCTCAGCGGCTGCGCGCTAACCCCCGAATCCGCCGCGGCGGGCCGCACTTCAAAGCTCGCGTCGGGGAAAATCGCCGCGAACGCTGTGCTTACCGCTTCCAGCTTGACCGGGTTTTCAGACCCAACCACAATCAGCATTTCGCTCACATGCCTGCTCTTTCTCTCAGCACTTGCTCCAGTATGAGCATCAGACTTTCAGCCTCCGCGCGCAGGCTTTCTGCCTCCTCGATGAAAGCGATCGCCTGAGGGTCCTGTTCATAACCCTGCAGATTGATTTTTACGTTTAGTCGCGCTGCTTCAAACCCAGCCTTAGCCAGATTAGCGCCCGCGGCTGCGTCTGAGATGCAGTTTAGGTTGCCAATTTCTGCCATCCGCGCGGTCATTTTGAGCACCCTCATACAATCTCGCGCGGTTTCCAACGGCACTTGTGCCGCGTAAAGGCTGGCTGCGCGAATAGCTTCGTTCCGAGCGGCAATCTGGGCGTCATCAGCCTTTGGCAGCCGCCGCGCGACGAGGATGCCGTCAAACGCTTCCGCGTCGTGCCGGATCGCCTCAGTCAACCGCGCGCGCAGTGGTTCGCCCTCTTCAATTACCTGCCAGCATTCAGCCTCCGCGGAGGCATATTTTGGTTTGCCAACGGTCAGCCGTGCAACCATCAAAGCCAAAGCCGCACCGAGCGCCGCGGTGTGCGCCGCTGCCGAGCCTCCGCCCGGCGCGGGAGTCCCTTCGGCAACCTGATCAATAAAGTCAGCTTCGCCGCTCCCCGAACCGCTTTCTTCTAATCCAAACAGCCGGTTCTCGAGCAGCTGGTCATTTTCAAACCCATCCATCTGCATGTAATAACGCGCGGCATTCACCATCGCCTGCGACGGCACCAGCCCGACAATTTCGGAATGATGGATGCCAACTCCATACCGCTGCGCCTCACGCCGCACAAATTCGGTCACTTGCGCCATCGGCGACTTGTGAAAGTTGGTAAGGTTCATAGAAACCTGCGCCAAACCCTCCACCAAAACGCCCATGCCCTTCACATAATGAAACCCACCGGACGAGTTGCGCGCGCGCCTGGCAATCTTTTGCGCGATCTCAACATCAGGCGTGTTGAGGAAGATGTTATACGCGATCAGGGGCTGCCTTGCGCCGATCACCGTCGCGCCGGCAGGTCCAAGCTTCAGCGGTCCCAGATCCGGTTCGCGGTAGGGATCAGTGGCAATTGTCTCTTTGATGCCTTCGTATTCACCTCGGCGGATATCCTCCAGGTTTTTGCGGTCCTGCCTGATGGCGGCATCCTCATAAAAATAAACCGGGATGTCCAAAGTCTCCGCCACGCGCTTGCCCAATCGGCGCGCCATTTCAATGCACTCCTGCATCGTCACTCCCGCGATCGGCACAAAAGGCACCACATCCGTCGCGCCCATGCGCGGATGTTCACCCTGGTGGTGGTTGAGGTCAATCAATTCCGCCGCCTTGGCAATGCCGAGGTACGCGGCTTCCTCCACTGCTTCCGGCGTTCCAACGAAAGTCAGCACAGTGCGGTTGTGGTCCACGTCCGAGTGTCTGTCCAACACCCGCACACCCTCCACACCCTCGACCGCGGCAATGATGGCGTCCATCACCTCTGGTCGACGAGCTTCCGAAAAGTTTGGGATGCATTCAACAATTTTTGTAGGCATGAGTTCTCCTTTGGTATTGATACCTAATTATACCCACCCCGGCGCGCTTCAACGAAAAATGTTGAAGTGTTTCCTGTTTTGGCATCATCATTTTCGATAACAACGAATTGCTCTTAACTGAATTGCGTATTTTTGGAACGCGTCTTGACAAAACTTAATCTAAGTTGTATTATTTATTTATATCCCTGGAGGCGCTATGTCAAATTTACCAATTCGTTGCCCAGTTTGTTGCGGTCCTATGAATGTGCTTGTTTACTACTGCCCTGAGTGCGATGTCACCGTTGAAGGCGAATTCGAACCTCAATCCGATCCTTTCCACAGGCTTAGTGATGAACAGCGCAATTTCCTCCTCACTTTTGTAACTTGCGAAGGCAAGCTCAATCGCATGGAAGAAGTCTATGGGCTTTCATACCCAACCCTCAAAAACCGTCTGATGGAATTAATCCGCGATTTGGATTACACCCCCAAAAGCGCGTAGCTCATTCCGGGTTAACCACTAAAGCGGTTTTCGGACCGCTTTTTGCTTTAACCAGGCGTCTTCCGCGCGCGAAAAACAAAAAAGCTGGCTAACCTATTAGCCAGCTTTTTGGATTAATTTACCAGTCGCGGTTTAGTACATTCCGCCGCCCTGGGGCATAGCCGGGGCTGCGCCTTCGGGAGCGGGGATGTCGGTGATCAGTGCCTCGGTGGTGAGGATCATCGCCGCGATCGAAGCAGCGTTCTCGAGCGCGCCGCGGGTCACTTTGGCAGGGTCAATCACGCCGAGTTCAACCATATCGCCATACTCTTCGGTCAGAACGTTGAAGCCAATGTGGCGATTACCCAACTCAGCTTGGCGCTGACGCACATTTTCAACAACCACCGAGCCGTCCTTGCCAGCGTTTTCAACGATTTTCTTCATCGGAACAGTCAGCGCGTTGCGGACGATGTTCACGCCAATTTGGGCGTCGTCCTGGTCCTGCTTCAGATCCTTCAGCGAATCCACCGCGTTGACCAGCGCCACACCACCGCCAGGGACGATACCTTCCTCAACAGCCGCGCGGGTTGCTGAGAGCGCGTCTTCCACACGGTGCTTCTTTTCCTTCAGCTCAGTCTCGGTCGCGGCGCCAACACGGATGATGGCAACTCCGCCAGAAAGCTTCGCCAGGCGTTCCTGCAGCTTTTCGCGGTCGTAATCGCTGGTGGTGTTGTCAATCTCAACACGGATCTGCTCGATGCGCCCCTTGATGGCATTCGCGTCGCCCTTACCGCCCACGATCGTGGTATTGTCCTTGTCAATGCTAATCTTCTCAGCGCGTCCGAGGTCCTCGATGGCAGCGTTCTCAAGCTTGCGCCCGGTTTCCTCAGAAATC
Source organism: Anaerolineales bacterium Chloro_02 (assembly GCA_001603765.1). Taxonomy (GTDB): domain Bacteria; phylum Chloroflexota; class Anaerolineae; order Anaerolineales; family Anaerolineaceae; genus Mesolinea. The sequence goes on from LUZV01000166.1 coordinate 6,179, forward strand.
ACTGAGGCATTGGTCAGGATGGCAATATCCTGCAGCATCGCCTTGCGGCGGTCGCCAAAGCCGGGGGCTTTCACTGCCACCACGTTCAAAACACCGCGGATCTTGTTCAGCACCAGCGCGGCAATCGCCTCGCCGTCCACGTCCTCAGCGATGATCACGATATCGCGCTTGCCAACCTGCACCATCTTCTCAAGCAGGGGGACAATGTCATTGGCGGCGGAAATCTTCTTGTCATAGATCAAAATGTAGGGATCGTTGATCTCAGCCAGCATGTGCTCGGTATCAGTCACAAAATAGGGGCTGATGTAGCCGCGGTCAAACTGCATACCTTCAACATACTCAGTCTCGAACTCGAGCGCCTTGGACTCCTCAACGGTGATAACGCCGTCTTTGCCCACTTTGTCCATCACATCCGCGATCAGCGCGCCAATCTGCTCATCCTGAGCCGAAATAGTGGCAACGTTGCCGATCTCAGCCTTGGTAGTGATGCCAATCGCCTGCTGGTGAATCGCTTCCGAAACAACCTTAGACGCCGCTTCAATACCGCGCTTTAGCAGCATCGGATTTGCGCCGGCAGCTAGGTTCTTCAGCCCTTCGCTGACGATCGCGTGCGCCAAAACGGTTGAAGTCGTCGTGCCGTCGCCAGCGATATCGTTGGTCTTGGTGGCGGCTTCCTTCAGCAGCTGGGCGCCCATATTCTCGTAGGGGTCTTCCAGCTCAATTTCCTTCGCCACAGTTACACCGTCGTGCGTAATTGTGGGGGAACCATACTTGCGGTCCAGCGCGACGTTGCGCCCCTTGGGACCCAAAGTGGTCGCGACGGCATTCGCCACAGCATCAACGCCATTCTTCAGATATCGGCGTGCTTCATCTCCAAAAACTAATTGTTTTGCCATAAGTTAAATCTCCTTGTTCCGGGTAATCTTAAAGAATCGCGAGGATGTCGCTCTCGCGCATAATCAGCAGCTTCTTGCCGTTATACTTAATTTCGGTGCCAGAATACTTCGCGAACAGCACCGTATCGCCAACCTGCACGTCGAGGGGGATGCGCTTGCCTTCGTCGTCGCGGTCGCCAGGTCCGGCAGCCAACACAGTGCCCTTCTGCGGTTTTTCCTTGGCGGTTTCAGGCAGCACGATGCCGCCAGCGGTGATTTCTTCCTGCTCGATCGGCTCAATCACAAGCCGGCTTCCTAATGGACGCATTGAAATTGTCATGGGTTTCCTCCGATTAATGTCTTATCAAATTTTAGCACTCAGTTAGTTTGAGTGCTAACCTATGATACGCATTCCAAGGAGAGATGTCAAGACCCGGCAAACGATTCTTAC
>LUZV01000167.1 GCA_001603765.1 Anaerolineales bacterium Chloro_02
CAACAAGATTTATGAGGCGCGGCGAGATGTAGTTTATGAGGGTCTGGTGGATGCCGGGTTTGAGGTGGACCTGCCCGAGGCGGCGCTTTATCTCTGGGCAAAACTTCCCAAAGGCTTTTCTGATCCCGTGAAGTTTTGCGCGGATTTGCTTCAGGACACTGGTGTCAGCATCACTCCAGGCGTGATTTATGGACCGAGCGGAGCAGACTACATTCGGATTTCGATTGTGATCCCAACTGATCGAATCGCGGAAGCGATGCAGCGAATTAAGGATTGGGTTGAGAAACAACGATAGCCTGAACGCCAAAGATCTAAACATTATTGAAGCTGCACCCGAACCTGCTTTGATGGTTGGGGTGCAGCTTAGGTCTGAGGTTGACCCTAAATTCACGCTCGAAGATTCATTGCAGGAGCTGGCACTCCTGGCGGAAACCGCTGGGCTCGAAGTGGTGGGGGAAATTACCCAGAATCTTCAATCACCTAACTCACGAACTTATGTGGGCAAAGGTAAATTGGAAGAGATCAAGCTAATGGCCAATGAGCTTGATGCTAAGATCATCCTTTTTGATGATGAACTTTCTCCACGTCATCAGCGTGAACTGGAAAAAGACCTGGGAAAAGGATTGCGGATCATTGATCGCACTGCCCTGATCCTGGATATTTTCGCCCAGCACGCCAATACGCGCGAAGGAATGCTGCAGGTGGAGCTGGCGCAGTATCGCTACCGCCTGCCGCGGCTGACAGGCGCCTGGACACATCTGGCAAGGCAAACTGGCGGCGCTTCCGGAAGATCAGGCGGTGTGGGCGGAGTGGGCTTGCGGGGACCTGGTGAAACACAGCTGGAAGTTGACCGGCGGGAGATCAAGAAAAAGATCGATAGGCTTGAAGATGAGCTGGAAAAGGTGCGTGAGCACCGCAACCGCTACCGTCAACAGCGCAGAAAGTCCAATATTCCGGTCGTGGCGCTGGTTGGCTATACCAACGCTGGCAAGTCTACACTGCTGAATAAACTCACGCGAGCTGATATCTTTGTTGCTGACCAATTATTTGCCACGCTCGACCCAACCACAAGGCAGCTTGAACTGCCTACCGGCGAAACAGTTTTACTGACAGACACGGTCGGGTTTATTCAAAAACTGCCCACCGATTTGGTGGCTGCCTTCAGGGCAACCCTCGAAGAGATTGTGGAGGCGGATTTGCTGCTCCACTTGGTGGATGCCTCACATAAAAACGCGCAGTCGCAGCGGCTGACTGTTCTGGAAACACTTGAGGACATTGGCGCGGCTGAAATCCCGATCTTAACCGTCTACAACAAAATTGATTTGCTGGATTCGGATGAAATTCAAAAGATCAGGGAGATCGCGGAACCGAATTCTGTCCTGATCAGCGCGTTGGACACGTTCGCGCGATTGAGCACCTTGAGGATGGAATCCTGATTGACGGCATGCTGCCAAGGCAGCTTCTGTCATATTTTGAGGAATACCGAAAATAAAAAAAGCCGGCGGAAGCCGGCTAATTATTTGCGGAAAATCAGTGATTAGTCGCTCTCGACGTTGAGAACTTCTCTACCCTGATAGAAACCGCACTTGGGGCAAACACGATGGGGCAGGCGAGGCTCACCGCAGTTTGGGCAAGCAACAATGTTGCGAGCTTTAAGAGCGTCATGCGAGCGGCGGCGATCCCGGCGTCCGGAAGTGGATTTTCTCTTAGGTAATGGGGTCATCTTAAACTCCTCACTGAACTAACATTTACATTAACCTTTTTATTTTAATCACTTATACCATTTTGGTCAAGGACGAATTGATGGTTTTGTTATTAGTCAGCGAAAATGTCACCCCCATAAGTAACCAGTTATCGGTTAATAATTGCCTTTGTGACGAAATTACCCGTAAGACCGGGTAAAATCATATCATGGAAAAGAAAATTGTAGTAATTCGTGGCGGCGGTGATTTGGCAAGCGGTGTGGCAGCTTGCCTGCATGAGGCTGGGTATAGCGTGGTGATAACAGAACTGGCACACCCGCTGGTTGTCAGAAGGATGGTGTCCTTCGCGGAAGCGGTCTTTGAGGGAAGCTGCAGCGTTGAGGGGCTGGTTGGGCGACTGGCGAACGGCATTGAGGAGACGCGGGCGATCCTCTCGGCGGGCGAAGTGGCGGTGTTGGTAGACCCTATGGCGGAATGTGTCGACCACTTTGATCCGGTGGCGATTGTGGATGGGCGCATCCTTAAGCGTGAAGTGCCTGACGAATTTAAGCCCCGCAAGGTGATCGGTTTGGGACCGGGTTTTACCGTGAGGGAGAACTGTTGGGTTGCAATCGAGACCCAACGAGGGCAAAACCTCGGTAAGATTTTGACCAGCGGTAGCACAGAGGCGGATACTGGGATTCCGGCGGCGTTTATGGGATACAGCCGGGAAAGAGTGCTCTATTCGCCCCACGGCGGTGTTTTTAAGAATTTGGTGAGAATTGGGGATCTAGTGGAAGCCGGACAAGCTGTCGCGGAGATTAACGGCGAGCCGATCAGAAGCCAAATCAGAGGGGTGGCGCGCGGTCTGCTGCGCGATGGGCTGGAGGTGGGCGCGAATGTGAAGGTGGGCGATATTGACCCGACTTGCGAGAGGGAAGTTTGTTTTCGGATTTCGGACAAAGCTCGCAAAATCGGTTCGGCGGTAGTTGAAGCCTTAAGCCAAATAGAATAAAGGGTTGGCGTTGAAAATCACAGAGGCACTGCGCGTAGACAAACAAAACGCGATCGCAATCGTAGGCGCAGGCGGGAAAACGAGCCTGATGTTTTCGCTGGCTGCTTGTGCCAGCAGACCGGTTTGTTTGACCACAACCACCAAAATTGCTCGGGAAGAAGGATCGCGAGCGGCTAACCACATCCTTTTTGTTGATTTTAGTCTTTCAAGCATTGATCAGTTGCGCCTTGAAAAGCTTACGCTCGTCACAAACGGGTTGAATCCCAGCGGAGACAAGTGGCTGGGGTTGTCATACCCGGAAATTTCTCAGCTATTTCAAAATTGTCAGCAGGGCGACACTTTGCTAATAATTGAAGCGGATGGGGCGCGGCGGCTGCCGCTCAAAGCGCCGGCGGAATATGAACCGGTTATCCCGGATTGGGTCAGCTTGGTGATTGTGGTGGTTGGGTTGAGCGCGATTGGGAAAACGCTGGACGAGGAGCACGTGTTTAGACCAGAGCGGTTTAGTGAGGTTAGCGGGCTGGCGCTTGGGGAGCTTGTGAGGTTGGAACACATCCTGAAAATGCTCACTCATCCAGATGGCGGCTTAAAGGAAATTCCATCGGGTTGTAAGGCGATCATAGTCTTTAATCAATCAGATGTTTACGATGTTGACTCTCTGGAAATTGATTTGATCAAGGCAGCGCTTAGGGGAAAGTACATATCAGCCTTACTCATGAGTCTTCGGTCAGACCCGGGTGAAGCAATCGTGATTTTTCGCGAATGAGAAGTATTTAATCATAGAGAGTGAAAAGGTTTTTCCATATCGAGGTTTGGCGGTTAGGACCTTGAGCTATTCCGGAAAATGGAAGGGGGCAAGCCGTGTTCAAGAGGAATTTGCAATTCGGTGTCAATCCGGAAAAACGGGAACGGGACAAGCCGCGTTCCAATCCGAAAAAAACGGAAGGGGACAAGCCCCTTCCCTACGAAAATAATTTGGGTGTCATTTAAAAAAACGGGAACGGGACAAGCCACGTTCCAGAGGAATTTGCAATTCGGTGTCAATCCGGAAAAAACGGAAGGGGTCAAGCCCCTTCCCTACGATAAATGCTTCAAGGATAACAAGCTTATTTTTTGAGTATTAAACCTCTTGCGATTACAATTCAATCATTAAAAACATTTCGGTGAGGTGTCAATGCTGAGTGTGGTTCCCATAAAGGACGCGTTGGAGCTTGTTTTGAACAGGTTTGGCGCGAAAAAGACTTCCACAGAAATGGTTAGTCTGATTGAGGCGCACGGGCGCCGACTGGCAGAGGATATCATCGCCCAGGAAGACGTGCCTGATTTTAACCGCTCCACGGTGGATGGTTTTGCCGTCCAGAGCGCGGATCTGCGCGGTTGTTCGGACTCAATCCCCGCTTTGCTGCAAAAAAGCGGTGAGTCCCTCATGGGACAGCCCAATGAGACCGCGCTACTGCCTGGGAATTGCGTGTACGTCCCCACAGGCGGCGCGCTGCCGCCTGGCGCAGACGCGATGGTGATGCTTGAGTTCACCGAAGACTTGGGAGGCGGGCAATTCGCTTTCTATAAACCTGCCGCGCCTGGCGCGAATTTGATCCTGCGCGGTGAGGACCTGCGGCAAGGAGAGGCGATCCTCAAAGCGGGCCGAAAAATCGGCGTGGCGGACACAGGCACTTTAGCCGCGCTCGGCGTTAACAGCGTGCCGGTTTTTTCAAAGCCCATCGTCGGTATCCTTTCAACGGGGGATGAATTGGTTCCGCCCACCGAAGATCTACAGCCCGGGCAGATCAGAGACGTCAATACGGACATGCTTAGAGCCGCGGTGGAAGAACAAAATGGAATGGCGATTTGCAAGGGAATTGTCAAGGACGACTATGCAGCTCTGCGAGACGCCTGCATGGATTTGATCCCCAAAGTGGATATCCTGCTTGTGTCTGGCGGAACGTCGGTTGGGGAGAAGGACAACATGCCCAAGATCATGACCGAATTAGGTGAAATGCTGATTCACGGCTTGGCAGTAAAACCCGGAAAGCCAACAATTCTCGGCGAGATGGAAGGGAAAGCGGTTTTTGGTTTGCCGGGCAACCCAGTGGCGGCGTTTTTTATTTTTGATTACCTGGCAAAACCCCTGATACTGGCAATGCAAGGCGGAACGCCTGAAGCTGACACAGTTGAAGCCAGGCTCACGCGCGCGGTTTCTTCCAACCACGGCAGAGAAGAATTCGTGCTGGCGCGCCTTGACGGAACAGAGGCTGAACCTGTTCCGAGTAAATCGGGGCTGATTAGCACCGTCTCCCGGGCGAACGCCTATTTCATCATTCCCCGTGATCAAGAGGGCTTGCCAAAAGGCGCCTTGATCCAGGTTACTCGATTGTGAGGCATTATGGCATTTACATACCTTTCCAACTATCCTCTTAATGAAGCCAAAGAGCTGTACTTAAAGGCTCTGAGCGAGGCAGGGCTTACGCCAGCTTTTGAGCGTGTGCCGACGACGGAGGCGAACGGCAGAATTACATCTGAGGCAGTTTACGCCCGGATCTGCGCGCCGCACTATAACGCCTGCGCAATGGACGGAATTGCACTGGAAGCCAGCCTTACATACAACGCCAGCGAGACTCGTCCGGTAACCTTGCCTGAAGGCTCTTTTATATGGGTCAACACCGGCGATCCTCTGCCGGAAGCCGCTGATTGTGTGGTGATGGTTGAAGATGTGATCGAGAGCGAAAAAGGCGTGCAGCTTTTTGGCGCGGCGACGCCCTGGCAGCACATCCGCCAAATTGGTGAGGATATTGCCGCTGGCGACATGGTGGTCCCCAGTTTCTCGGAGCTTAGCCCCTCCGTGTTAGGCGCTCTTTTAGCGGCTGGCGTGCTGGAGGTTTCGGTTATCAGGGTGCCTGTTGTGGGCATTATCCCCACCGGCAATGAACTGGTTGCTCCAAGCGCTAATCCAAAACCAGGCGATATCATCGAGTTTAATTCAACGATCTTTTCAGGCATGATGCAGGACTGGGGATGCCGGAGCAAGGTCTATCCGGTGGCGGGCGACAAACCTGAAGTGATAATTGAATTATTGCGGAAAGCCACTGAAGAATGCGACCTGGTGCTGCTCAACGCGGGATCTTCAGCAGGGCGAAAGGATTTTTCACTGGAAGCAATTGAATCAGTTGGCTCGGTTGTTCTGCATGGTGTGGCGATTAAACCAGGCAAACCAACCATTTTGGGACTAACTCGGAAAGACGCAAAGGTTGTTCCGCTGATCGGTTTGCCCGGCTACCCCGTATCGGGCATTTTAGTTTTGGAACAGCTGATTAAGCCCGTGATCGCGATGCTGACCGGGCGGGAATTGAGCGCCGCAGAATTTATTGAAGCGACTGTTTCGCGGCGATTGGTTTCATCTCTGAAATATCTCGAATTCATCCGCGCGCGGCTCGGCAAGGTGGGCGGGAGGATTGTGGCGGTGCCGCTTAACCGCGGCGCGGGTGTTGTCAGCTCTTTTGTTAAGGCAGACGGAATCATCCATGTGCCCCAAAATGTGGAAGGGTATGAAGCGGGGGAGCGCGTCAGGGTGGAACTGCTGCGCCCGATAAAGGAAATTGAACAAACGCTGGTCATTACTGGCAGCCACGACCCCTTGATTGATGAAGTGATTGATATCATGCGGCGAACCTGGCCCGATAGCTTTGTGGCGTCCTCCCACGTGGGCAGTATGGGCGGAATCATGGCGATTAAGCGCGGCGAGGCGCATTTGGGCGGGGTTCACCTTCTGGATGAAGCCAGCGGCGAGTATAACCGGTCGTATGTCCGCAAGTTTATCCCGGAGGGCGGCGCGCGGCTGGTGCGCTGCGTGAAGCGCAGCCAGGGGTTAATGGTCGCGAGGGGTAATCCGTTGCGGCTTTCTGGTGTAAACGACCTGTTGGGGCTGCGATATGTGAACCGCCAGAAGGGCAGCGGCACGCGTATCCTGTTGGATTATCTTCTTAAACATGAAGGTTTGGATTCTGC
>LUZV01000011.1 GCA_001603765.1 Anaerolineales bacterium Chloro_02
AACAAAGTCGTGATGACCCAATTAGGGGGCAGCAACGAGGAATGGCAGATCAAAATACGAGAGTTAGCAGATCACCATTTTGATTTGTCCAAAGTAAAGCATCTAGTGGTGGGTGGAGATGGGGCTGCCTGGGTCAAACACAGTTTTGATCTGCTTTGTCTGCCTCAGATAGCCCTTCTCGATCGTTTCCATCTCTGCCGGGCAGTTCATCGCAGCCTCAAAGAACCAGCCAAAAGCCGGTCCATCCTGGAACGCATACGCTCAACCCCCTTTGAAGAGGTCATACCTGAACTGCTCTTGCTGCAAAACAAAGCCAGAGGCAGACAAGCCAAAGACATCCAGACCCTGATCAGCTATCTTTCGCACAATCAGGATGCCTTGCTCGATTTAGAATATCGGGGCATCCCAGAGCTGTCTCCTTCCACGCTTGGCGCGGCAGAAGGCAATGTGGATAAAATCATCAGACAACGAATGCGTGGCAGAGGTCTCTCCAGTCAATCAGTGGTGCCCAAGCCATGCTTACGATCTTGAGACATCAGAAGAGCCTGCTGGAAGATGCCCTTGGGCAACCAGAAACCAGGGTCACACGCAGAGGACCAAAGCAGCGATTTGAGACTGACCCCTATACACCGCCCGCTACTTCCTTGCCGGTTTTTAGCTCTGTTGATAACGCCAAACCATGGGTACAATTGCTCAGAAACAGAATGGCAAAAGAACTCTCTTTAACCGCTCTTTTCTAAGGTTAGTCAAAATTGAAACAGTATCCAATGCGCAGATTAGTATTTAGGCGTTTTAATTCGATTATCTATTTCGTTCTTGGGCCAAGTAAACCATCATCGGAAACGCATTTTCTGTCCTTGCGAACTCAGTAAGGCAATCTCCCAATTGACTCCACACGTCATTCTGAACGCTGTGAAGCAGTCTCCCCATGGACTCCATCCATCGTCGCGAACGTTTTCCCGTCATTAGTATGATGGAATAGAATCCAAGAGGCAATACAGGTCGTCCGTCTTTGGATCCTAAGACCGCCTTGCAGTCAGGGTCGCCCTTTCTCTTTGGTTCGTGGTGCTTGAACAGTTGCTTGGATCCTTAAATCAGCATACGTTAGTGTAAGTCCACTGCTTCCGTTATTTGATCCCGAAAGGTTTGAGGGTATGTAGTTCGCAGAGATGTTACGGCATCAAATTTGACCATGTCATGAAAAGAAACACAAAAGCGAAATTTTCCACCTTAATTGGTCTGCTAACAAAAAAGGAGAAACCCTCTTATTACAGGACAATCCGTTCCAATCATTATCACTTAAAAAGTAGGTCAGGACAGTAGACAAATATCACTGACTGGAAAACCTGGGTACCGCCAGACGAACAGTCGTGTTTATGACGCGCAACATCAACTATCAAAGACGGATCGACCAGTATTCTCAGAGTCAGCGGTAGAATTATTTTGGTTAACTTGCGAGAATACTTGACACTGCTGGCAGCTTAGCTATGCAATAATGAAGGAACCGGTGGATAGTGCAAAAACGAAAAGGGAATGGTCCTTGTTTGCCATGACCTTTTTGGGCGGTGGGTCAGTTGATCGTTGGCGTGCGCAGATATACCGAAAGGGTTTTCGGAGCAGTCTTAGCATTTGTGCTTCTGATGGCCGGGGTTTTGGTCAGCCTGACCATCCTCAGTGCTATCCTCAGCGTGCTGCTGGCGATTTTCGGATTGCTGTTGATAATCTCAGCGGTTTTTTAGCTTGCCAACAGTCTCTTCAACTCGGTGAGGATGTTAATGGGGGTGGGGTCCTCACCATACGCCAGGGCGAGATAATATGAGACATAATCGCCAAATTGCAGCAGGCTGAACATCTGCGCCAGTTTGCCCTTTCCGCGAGCTCGAACGCTATCCACCGCAACGCCCGCTTCCAGGAAGAATCGCTGACTATATTCGACCCTCCGGCGGTTGCGTTCGTGGTCATAGTCTGAGCAAAGAAAAATCGTTGAGGTGCGTTCATACAGGCTCTGAGGATGGAGCAGACCCGCCAGTGCGTTGTGGTTCATCTCAGGAATGCCTTCAAAAGCAGCCCAGGCTTTTGCCAATTCATTTATTTCTGATTTAAAGCGCCGTGCGAGGACTTCAAAGTCTCCGGCACCATAGATCACAATGTTTCTTTCCAGCAGTTGTCCTGCCAACCGTTTGGCAGGGTTTGCCGATAGTGGATTGTCCTTCCCAAGGCTCCGCACGCCGTCTGCCAAAACCCCAATAGTCTCTTCGACAGCCTGGGTCTGATCCTCAATCAAGCCCAGCCGGAAAAAGAGCGCCAAAAGCAGACCAACCGTCCAGCCAATAGCGGTTCGAGGCTGCCCAACATGATTAAAAATCCAACAAGTTTTCCCATATTCCTTTGAGATCTCAGCCAATTTGCCGCCGGTACAGATGCTCATCACGCTGCAGTCGCGTTCCAATGCCTCGCGGAAGGAGCTCAGAGTTTCCTCTGTGTTGCCCGAATGGGATGAACAAATCACGAGTGTTTCAGCGCCGCGCGCCCAGCCGGGCAGCCCGTAGTTGCGCCGTGCCAGGATTGGCAAAGGGAAGCTTTCGCCAAGGTAGCCAATCACAAAATCGCCGCCGATGGCGGACCCACCCATCCCCGAGATAACCACCTGTCTCAGCGACCCAACCTGGGGCATATCCAGCCGCAAACCCAGCTGCCAACCTGCACGCAAGTTAGCACCGAGCGCCTCAATGGCGGCGTTCATGTCTTCTGGATCAAATGGGTTTGCTATGGTCATCTTATTCTCCGATAGTTTTGTGCCTAATCTTAACCCATTTTTTCATCCGGATGGCGAATCCACTGGTTTTCAGTTCCGATGGCAAAAAATTACGGGGTATTTGGGGTTAAGAGTAAGAAGGGTTAGGGTGTAGGGCTCAGGATGGGGGTGGGTGTGGGCGGTTCAACAGATACGATCGAAACGTAAAACGGCGTATCAGCGTTAAGTCCCAGCCCAAAAAGTGACCCATCCGGCGCCTGCAGCATCCAGTTGCCGCGGTACACTCCCAGCTGCAAGGGCGCAGTGAACTCAAGGCTGAGGTCAATGGCATATCCAGGCAGCACCTCGCCTGGCAGAAAATGCTCATAAAGCGCGCCCATCGGGTTTTGAGAGTAAAACACCAGTTTATAAAGACGCGTCCATTTGCAAGATCCTGAATTGACCAGCCGCCAGGTCTTAACGAATTTCTCACCAGCCGGGATCTGGGTTCCATCTGGGATGGTCAGGTCAAAAGGTGTACCCATGCCTGCCCGGTTGCAGGCAGCTTCG
>LUZV01000168.1 GCA_001603765.1 Anaerolineales bacterium Chloro_02
CATAACCCGTCATCGCGAACCTCTGTTGTGAAGCGATCTCCCCGTTGAGAGGTAGATTGCCGCGGTCGCTGACGCTCCCTCGCAATGACGACTCACACTCCGTCATGGGAACGAAGTGACACGTAGTCTACAGAGTAACCGATCCTCATCCCCCGTCATCGCGAGCGAAGGGCGGCGATCTCCCGATTAATCGTCCTAAGGCGAAATTGCTATTTTTATGCCACTCCCCCTGGCAACCAAAACCTTTCAGCTACTTCCAGACGCCCTTAATTGGAAAACCACACTTCGGGCAGACGCCATCCTTCAAATCTACTCCGGCTTCTCCATATCCCAGCCGCCGGATCACTCTTTCGCCGCAACTCGGGCAATCAGTGTCGACCGAAGCTCTCAAATTGCCGCCATAAACGTATTTCAAACCAACTTCGCGCCCGATCTTGATCGCGCGGAATATAGTCTCGGGCGGCGTCGCAGCGATTTCCCTGAATTGCGGCTGAGGAAAGTACCGGCTGATATGCCAGGGCACGTCAGTCCCAAGCTTAGAAGCCACAAATTCCGCGAGCCCTCTAACCTGCCGCTCATCATCATTAACCCCTGGCACCAGCAAGGTGGTCACTTCCAGCCAAACCCCAGCCTGCTTTAATGCCGCGCAGGTCTCCAAAACTGGCTGCAGGCGCGCGCCTGTGTATCGCCTGTGAACCGCCTCATCGAAAGCCTTAATGTCCACATTAGCTGCCGCGAGTGTTGGCGCGGTTAACTTAAGCATTTCCGCTGTCATGTAGCCATTCGTGACGTACACGCTCCTCAGCCCAGCCTCTTGCGCTAATCTGCTGACCTCAAGGTTGTATTCCAGCGAAAGTGATGGTTCAGTGTAGGTAAAAGATATACTTTCGCAGCCTGAATCAACTGCCGCCGCTACTACATGTTCGGGCGGAGTAAATCGCAGATGCCCTGGTTCATTGCCTGGCGAAATCTGAGAAATATCAGCATTTTGGCACCACTGGCAGCGAAAATTACACCCTGGCGATGCGATCGAATAGCTCAAACTCCCCGGTAAGAAGTGATAAAGCGGCTTTTTCTCGATCGGATCCACGTGTGAGGCAATCAGTCGCCCAAAGTTTAAGCTATAAAGCTCCCCCGCTTGATTTTCGCGCACCCGACATAATCCTTTTTGCCCTGGGCGAATCACACATCGGTGCGCGCAAAGTTCGCAGCGAACCTTTCCAGCCTCAAGGTGGGTAGCCAACAGCGCTAAATGTTCCGACATTTCATCCTCCAGATAAAAAACCTGGTCAGCATGTGCTGACCAGGTTGAACGGAACCTATGCTCCGAACTTTTCTAACCGTCCGGCATTAGCCAAAGCCAGCGGCATAAGCTCAGTCGCGTCGAAGCGCGAGCCGAGGCTGCCGTGGATACAAGATCGCTCACCAAAGCTAGTGATACCGTCCGGGCGGGCATCTTTCGCGTACAGCATTGTCGGAATGGGATGCCAAGAATGCGATTTAAGCTTAGCCGGGGTGGAATGGTCGCCGGTGATAATCAGCACATCCGGGTTCAAAGCCAGAATACGCGGCAGAAGGGCATCAACCTCTTCGATGATATGCACCTTGGCGTCAAAATTCCCGTCCTCCCCGTAGCTGTCCGTTTTCTTGATATGCACAAAGAAGAAGTCATAGTCTTTCCAATTCTCTTCCAGCATGGTAATTTCGTCCGCCATTGACTCAGCCGGGGGCATCACAGTCATGCCAACCACCTTCGAAACGCCCCGATACATCGGGTACATCGCGATCGCCAGAGACTTCAATCCCCAAACTTCCGGGAATTTTGGCCAAGCAGGCATACCGGCAAATCCGCGCAGCACAAAGCTGTTGGCCGGATGCTCATTCTTTAGAATTTCATTGCCCTGTCGGACAAATTCACGGATCAGTTCGGCGGTATGCTCCCCTGCCGGGCTGGTCGCGGTCGCGATGTGGGCATGCTTGCCGACTGCCTGCGGATCCGTATCCGTTACATCGCCGCAGAGCCCTTCAGCCCGCAAGACAAAGACAAAACGATATTCTTTTTCAGGGGTCAGGAATAGTTCAACACCTGGCAGCTTCACTTTTTCCTTCAGCAGGTTGCAAAGCCGCTCTCCAACCTCAGTTGGGATGCGTCCCGCCCGTCGGTCGGTGATGACGCCGTGCTCGTCGACCGTGCAGAAATTGCCGCGCGCCGCCACATCATGTGGTCCAAGATCAAAATCCACGCCCAAGGCGCTCAAAACACCCCTACCAATCTCATATTTCACCGGATCGTAGCCAAACAGCCCCAGGTGTGCCTGACCGCTTCCGGGGGTAATACCGTAAGGAACCGAGTGGTGCAAGCCCAACATAGATTTTGACGCAAGCGCGTCCATATTTGGCGTATGTGCGGTTTCGAGCTCAGTTTTGCCTTCTGCTGTCAGCGGCAGACCCCCAAGTCCATCCATTACCAGCATGACAATTTTGCTTTTCGAGTCTTCCTTCAAAAGTGGTTTAATAAATTGGAAATCCATTCTTTGTTCCTCCAGTAAATTACAATTATTTCAGACTCGCTCTATTCAATAGC
>LUZV01000169.1 GCA_001603765.1 Anaerolineales bacterium Chloro_02
CCGCGCGCCAAGCGCCATCTCGCGCACGGTCTCACCGCTCACCGCCCCAAACCGCCGGAGTGTTTCCCAGTTAACGCCTAACAGGTTGACCTTGGACTGATAGGAATACGCGACGACACTGCCCATAAAGTATTCGGATGACCCCGGAACGTTGGTGAGGCGGTGCCCGATCACCCCGCCGGTGCAGCTTTCAGCGAGGGAAAGCGTGAGTTTCTTCTTGAAGAGAAGCTTGCCAATTTTCGTTTCAAGATCATCCCTTTCGTGGGGGGAGTCCATCACCGCCAACGGCTCTTGCTGGCTGTCCAGGGTCTTCCATAGCGGAATGAGCTGATGCTCGCGGATATAAGAGGAAACATCAGGGCTGATTATGCCCTCAGCAACCAAAGCCTCTGGGGGTTCCCCTGCCTCCAGCCTTGCTCTGATTTCACGCGAGGAAATTTCGAGAATTTCAAGCTCGGACAGATAGATCAGTTCCGCGCCGCGTTCTTCCAGCATTCGCAAAAAAGCCTGGTTAGGCTCGAAGCCTTGCCGCGGGCTGATAACCAGCATGGCAGTTTCGAGCAAACTTTCCCACTGGAACCAATGCCCAAAGCTTGGGTCATCGCCGCTAAAGCTGTCCGCGCCGATCAGAAAAGCAATTTTTAACTCAGGATCCAAGGTTTGGCGCAGCGCTGTCAGCGTTTCGGATGTGAAGTTCGGGCGGTTGGAATCGCGCGCCAAGGTTTCCTCCAGGCGGCTGACGCTGACCTGGATTGATTTTCGCCCCAGGAGTCTCTCAATCTCACTGGCTGCCAACTCGCAGAGGTCGTAGCGGTGTTCAAAAGTCAGCGGCAAAGACTGCTTAACCGCATCCTGAATGTTGTGATGGCGAAACACCGGCATTATCATCACCCGCGCCACGCGCACCGCTCTGGCTTCCAACGCCTGTACAGCCCCTGTAACCAGTTGAACGTGCCCGGCATGGATTGGATCCGCTGAAGTTCCAAAGACAAGCAAGATAGGGCGGCTATCTGCGTTCATGAATGACTTTCTGAAGCGTCAATTTTTTCTACAGCGTCCAGCCAGAGGGCGGCGGAGACATCGCTCGGCATGCGCCAGCCTGATCGTGGGGAGAGGCTGATTTCAAGCAATTGTGGCCCGTCCGGACTGGCGGAGCGTTTGAACTGCTGGCTGAAAAACCGCCTGTAGAAGGTCTTAAGCGTGGTTAGAATCTCACCAGGAGCGTAGTCTCCCCTGAAACACCTTCGCGCCTCAAGGAAAACTTCTTTTGGTGGGAGTTGCTTGTATATCGCATAGAAAAGGAAAAAATCGTGCAGCTCGTACGGTCCGAGCGTTTCTTCTGTTTTTTGCGGAGTTTCCCCTGCCGCGTCCACCGGCAGCAATTCAGGTGAAACTGGCGCTTCCGCGATTTTTCGGGCTAATTTCTCGCCCTCTTTTCCAAACAGAAACCCTCCCGCCCAGACCAAAAGCCGCAGAAGCAGAGTTTTTGGCAGCCCACAGTTGACGTTGTACATGCTCATGTGGTCGCCGTTGAAGGTGCTCCAACCAAGCGCTATCTCCGAAAGGTCGCCGGTGCCTACCACCAGCGCGTTTTGCTGGTTGGCAAGATCCATGAGGATTTGCGTGCGTTCGCGCGCCTGAGCGTTCTCGAAGGTGACGTCATGCAGTCCCGCCGGATGACCAATATCCTCCAGGTGGGATAAAACAGCTTCTCCGATTGGGATGGTCCGCTGCGCGACGCCTGCAAGATCAGCCAATGAAGCGCTGCGCTGCTGAGAAGATTGGCTGCTGCCTGGACCCGGCATCCAGACCGCCAAGATTCCTTCTCGCTCCAATCCAAGCCGGTCGAAAGCCCGGCAGCAGACCAATAAGGCTTGGCTCGAGTCAGCTCCGCCGCTTAACCCCAAAACGACCTTACGCTGGCGGGTATGCAGCAGGCGGCGAATCAGACCAGCAGACTGGATTTCAAGCAGACGTTCAAACTGTTTTTCGGGCTGCGTGCGGCTGATAAACGGGAAGCGCACCGAAAGGGATCGAATCGGCTTGTTCTCTGGGGTCCGCGCCGGGGTAAAAACCTCAAGCGCGCATTCAGCCTGGACGATCTGGGTTTCGAAGCTGAGTTCGGGAGCGGCTGCCAGACGTTTTCCGTTTTGCCAGATTTCCGCCCTGCCAGAATACACCTGATCTGTTGTGGATTCGGATGCGCCAGCCGAACAGATGACCACAACACCCGGTCTGGAGGCTGGATTAAATCCGGTCTGCAGCAAACCCTCAGCCGGCGCGATGGCAGGCAGATTGACCAGGTTGATCAGCAGACCAGAGTCTTCAGAAGGCGGAATCTGATAACCGAGATTTATTTCCGCCCCGTTTATTCTTATAGAATTACTCGCGATTACTTCTATTTGCTTGTCAGCTATTTGCAGCTTTGCGCCCTTGGGCAGGCTGGAAGCTGAGCTCAAAGATGGGCTTTCCGGGGTTAAAGCCGCCATCAGAGCCTCAATTTTGCCGTATCGAATTTGCGCCAGCCCCTCAAAAACCTCTTCCCCAAACGCCAGGGGCAGCCCCAACAGCATCTTGCTTGAAGTGCCAGAGGTCAGCGGAATTAGCGCGGACAGAGCCTCTCGCGCTGATTCCTGAAGCAGTTTTTGACGAAACAAGTCGCCGCAGCTCGCTCCAGTCAGGCAAAGGCGCGGAAAAATGATCCAATCGGGTTGGTTTTCCCTGAGCAAATCCAGGGAGCGGTGGATTTGAGCGCAATTAAACGCCAAATCCGCCACGCGCACCTCGGGAACGACCACCGCCAGACGCATAACTGATTTCAAGTGTTTTTCAGTGCTGTCCATTACCGATCTCCGGCTTAATCATAACAAGTTTTTATGACGCTGTTGTAGAATTGTTGTCATTATTACAGCAATAAAGGACCGCGTCTATGAAATCAATTGTGTGTTCCATCAAACTACTGCTGTTTCTGACGCTTTTCGGGGTAATTAGCATCACGCCTGTTTACTCCGCCATGGACGCGGTTTTTCCAGATCCTTATGAATGCTATCGATCTTCCGCGACAATCACCAGTCGTTTAGCTGACTTGGTTTCGCTTTATCCAACGCTTGCGCGCCTCAAAACGATCGGTCAAAGCTTTGAAGGGCGCCCTATCCAGGTGCTGCAGCTTGGCAGGGAGGTTGAAACCAGCACAAAGCCTAAACTCGTTGTGGTGAGCGGTTTGCAGGCGAACGCTCTGGCGCCGGTAGAGCTGAATGTCCTTTTTGCTGAGAAGCTGCTGGAATCTTATGGGAGCGACCCAAACGCTTCATGGTTATTGGATCAGACGGAAGTTCATCTGCTGATCACAGCAAACCCGGATGGAAGACAGTTTGCTGAACAGCAAATGCTTAACGGCAACGCACCAACCTGGACCAAAAGCCGAAATCCTCACGGTTGCTCCAACGGCAACGGCGGTGTGGTTTTAGGAACCAATTTCAGTTATGCATGGGCTGCCATCAGCGGGAATCCCTGCGCCCCCAATTACCCTGGTCCAACGGCAGCCTCCGAGCCGGAAACGCTGGCGATACAGAGCTATCTGTCGCAAATCCTGTCGCATAACCCAGAAAGCACGTTGGTACTTGACCTGGAGACAAAAGGGGATCACTTAATCACTCCTTATCTGTTCAGCAAGACCGCAGTCAACCCGCTGGAATATGATCTCTACATGCTGGCGAATAAGCTCCTCCACAACAATCAGGCTGTTCCTTTACGCGGAAGCAGCTCGCAAATTGGCATTCTGACTGGCAGCCTGACTGATTTTGCATTTGCTAATCTTCACGCTCCCGCGCTGCATTTCAGAATGGGCAATGAGTTGGCTGGCGGAGACGCGGCTTATTGTTGGTATTTTAACGATTATCTTAAGCCAGAAGGTCTGAGGTTTCTCACTCGCGCCGCGATGCTGACAGCCAATCCGCTCGCGCAAGCTCAGGGACCCGAAACAACGCTGACAACTACCGCTTTCAGTTTTGATTCTGTTCAGGTCAGCGGACAGGCGGATGATATGACTTTCTATAAACTTTGGCTCAATGTGGGTGAATACAGCGCGGTTCACCATATCTCTTTTTCTCTTGATACTCCCCCCTGGCGAGCGGACGCGGTTCTAAACCAGGTAGACTGGGAGCAGCCTTCCCCTGGCGGATCCTTTGCGAAGGATTTCAGCCATACCTTTCACCTTTGGGAGATGACTCCGGGCAAACACACTGCCTATTTTCAAGCCTGGGACACAACCCCTTCCGGGGGTGCCGGACAAGGTGGAATGATTGATGCGGTTGAGCTATATGTTCCATGGTTTCAGTTTATACCGATGATCGTTCGGTAAGTCTTTTATACGATACAGGTTATTTTATTG
>LUZV01000170.1 GCA_001603765.1 Anaerolineales bacterium Chloro_02
GGATATCCTTGCCGAGCAGACCGTATTCACGAGCCTGTTCGATGGCGATGTTGAGTGTGCTAACTGCGATGGGGTATTCGGCGCGGCAGTAAACGTAACCTTGGTTAGCGCCGACAGCGAAAGCGCCGATTGCCATACCTTCAATCACGGAATGCGGGTCGCCTTCGAGCACTTTGCGGTTCATAAACGCGCCGGGATCGCCTTCATCCGCGTTGCAGACCATATATTTAGGGGTGTTGGGCGCCTGGCGGGCAAATTTCCATTTTAGACCGGTCGGGAAGCCAGCGCCGCCGCGACCGCGAAGTTTCGAGTCGAGAATGGTCTGAATGACCTCATCGGGGGTCATCTCACCGAGCACCTTCGCCAGAGCTTGATAGCCATCCACTGCGATATAGTCCTCGATGTTGCGCGGATCGATCTTGCCGATGTTCTCGAGAATGACGCGGATTTCTTTTTCTTTGGGTTCACCAACCTCTTCATCCATCACGTCGCGCATCTGAGCTTTGTATTGCTGCAGCTCGCGACCTTTGATGAAGTGTTCGAGGACAATCGGACCAACGGTTGCGGTGGTGAGTTGGATGTAATGGCTACCCTCAGGGTAAACCAAAATGTCGGGACCTTCTGTCTCCGGATCACCAACCCGGGCACTATCCAAAACAAGGACTTCCTCTGTAAGGTTGAGGCTGGCCAGTTCCTTGATTAGTTGTTCTTTAATGTCCAATGCCCCTTTTTCAATACAAACAGGATCCATTGAGACAAGCACAGTTGAACGATAATACGCCATAGCTACAATTACCTTCCTTATTCTTCTAAGCCAGAGATCAGGCTTCTATTTGGAATTCGCGGACAACGTTGCCCTTTACGACGTGCTCCTCCATGATTTTGGCAGCCATGGAAGGGGAAACCTTGCCGTAGGTAACCATATCAGCGCCTGGGAGAGTCACTTGCACAACCGGATCCTGACCTCCGAGACCGATATTGCCGGTCTGGCGCAGGATGATATCGGGCAGATGGTGGTCCTCGATATAGGTGAGGATCGCCTTCAAGGTCTCACGCGCTCCGGCGGCGATGCCGACGGTGCCCATTCCGACTACGATCTGAGTTTTGCCTGTCTGGTCGCGCAGTTCTTTGACTTTCTGGGCTTCCTCGCGCAGTCTTTTGAGGTCATCTAAAGATTTAATGGTTGGCATACACGACTCCTTTTTCGGTTGTGATATGTTTTGTTTGATCAATACCATTTTTGATGGTGTTGGTTAAAAATTCGATCACCCGGAAATCGCTCAAAGGGAGATCCCCCAGAGCCTCTTTGAAATCCGTATCATCGAAAGTATAACTTTGGTCATTGTACTGATACTCGAAAACCCAATTAACTTGAGGCGTGCCTAAAATCAAGCCAAGGATGGTATCTTCAAGGTTGCCGAGAGGCATACGGTCAATATGACTATGCTGGAACATAGCGGTTACTTTTGTTCCAACGCCGGGCTTGGAATTGATGTTAAAGAACCCGTTACAAGCCTCGGCTGCTTGTTTGAATAGCGGAATGCCCAACCCGACTTTTCGGGTGGTGCGGCTCGTGACGAAAGGATCAATGACATGTTGGACCATCTCAGGGGACATGCCTTTTCCGTTATCGGAGACCTCAAGCCAGAGCTCATCAGCCTCCAAATCTTCGCGCACAGAAATCACGATTCTTGACGCCCCAGCGGAAATGCTGTTTTCGGCGATGTCAAGAAGGTGAAGTGAGAGTTCTCTCAAGCCGCAGCCTCACTTTTTTGAATATCGGTAAGAATTTTTCCGAATTGGGAAGGTTTAACGCGCCCGCGGTTGGTATCATCCACCACCACCACCGGCGCCTGGCTGCACGCGCCGACGCAGCGGCAGACCTCAAGGGTGATCAGACCGTCTGGGGTGGTCTGACCAGGCTCGACGCCCAAAACCTGTTTGGCTTTATCAATGAGCTGAGAAACGCCTCCGACATAACAGGCAGTCCCGATGCAAAATTTGACGACATGCTTACCGCGAGGTTCGGTGGTGAAGAATGAATAGAAGGAAACCACGCCGTGAACTTTGCTCACAGGGACGTTCAGGTTTTTCGCGATGTAAGCTTGCATCGCTTTGGTGATGAAGCCGATTCGTTCCTGAATGTGGTTGAGAACAACCATCAGAGCGCCGTTTTGATCACCGTATTCGGCGATTGTATCGTCGATAATCTTTCTCATCCGGGGATTGTCGAGGGGGTCAAGCTGCTTGGTGGGTAACGTCATTTTTACGTGCTCCTATGTCTCAAAGGCTTGCTGCCTTTGTGAAAAATGTTACAAGTAGTTTACTCAATTTTACTGTTTTGGTCAACGTGTTTATGTGCGAAATAATATAGAAGAGATCGCAAAGGAGTAAAGGTCAAGTCAACAAAAAGACCGGATTGTTTTGCGCAATCCGGTCTTAAAAAGGCGATAGTTTACTTCATCGGACAGATGCCGGTTGGACAGACCCCGAGTTTGATGTGGGCATCGAGCTCCGCGCGGAAGTGATCCAGCATGTTCCTGATCGGCGTTCCCGCGGTCTGACCCAGCCCACAGTTAGAAAGACCCTCCATTCCCGAACAGAGCCATTCAAGATGGGCGATATCTTCCATCTTTCCGCGCCCTTCGGAAATTTCAGTCAGGATTTTCCAGGTTTGGTCTGTTCCCACGCGGCACGGAACGCACTTTCCGCAGCATTCCACCTGGAAAAAGCGCGTGAGCACGCGCACAGCGTCGACAATGCAGTTTGAATCGTCGCAGATGAGCAGCGCCCCAGAGCCGAGCGAGACGCCCATTTTGCTGTATGAGTCGAAATCCATAGGAGTGTCTTGCAGCGAGGCAGGGATGATGGAGCCGCTTGAGCCGCCGGTCTGAGCGAATTTGAATTGCCCCTGTTTTAGACCCTTGCCGTAAATATTGATCACTTCGCGCAGGGTGATGCCCATCGGGACTTCGATCAACCCTTTATTGTTGACGTTGCCCAGGATGGTATAGACTTTTGTGCCTGGGCTGGAGGGTGTTCCGTAGGATCTGAACCAATCGGAACCGTTGAGGATAATGGGAGGGATGTTGGCGAAAGTTTCGACATTGTTAATCAGGGTCGGCTTTCCCCAGAGCCCGTGGGTGGTTGGATAAGGGGGCTTAACGCGCGGTTCACCGCGCCCGCCTTCGATTGATTCGAGCAGGGCGGTTTCTTCGCCGCAGATATAAGCGCCTGCTCCGGCGTGGATGTGGATGTCAAAATCGAAACCGGACCCGAAGATGTTTTTGCCCAAAACTCCATATTCGCGCGCCTGTTGGATTGCTTTTTGAACGCGCTCAAGGGCGAGCTGATACTCACCGCGGATGTAGATGTAGCCCTCATCAGCGCCAACCGCGTAGGCGGCGATAAGCATGGCTTCAAGGATGGAGAAGGGGTCGCCTTCCATGATGACGCGGTCTTTAAAGGTACCGGGCTCGCTTTCGTCCGCGTTGCAAATCACATATTTCTTTTTCCCGGGAGCCTTGCGGACGGCGTCCCATTTGATGCCGGCAGGGAAGCCAGCCCCGCCGCGGCCGCGCAGCCCGGACTCTTTGATGACCTGGACTACTAGCTCTGGGGTCATCTGAAGCGCGGTGGCAAAAGCCTGCCCGCCTTCGTAGGCGAAGAATTCGTCGATGCTCTCGGGGTCAATTTTGCCGACATTCCGCAACACAATACGGCTCTCCGCGGGCAGGCTGCCCTTCCGCTGCGTGAGCCATGCCGCTTTGCGCATCGTGTCTGGATCTTTGACCTTCAGGGCGGGGACTTCACGACCTTTATAAAGGTGTTCTTCCACCAAAAAGGGCACATCCTCGGGGCGAACCGGGGCATAAATGGAAGCTTCCGGGTAGATAACGACCAATGGAAGCGTGCGGATGGTGCCAATCTCGGGGATGGTCGCGACCGCGACTTCATCTACGAGACCAAAATCTTTTATTGCCTGATTGAAGGCGTCGATAACCTCCTGGGAGGAGCTGGCTTTGCTTTTTTCATCGTGCGATACTAAAACCATCGAACGGACTGTTTTCATGTCGGCTCCTACTGATATTTGCTAAGGACTTCGGGAAGGGACTCTGGGGTCAGGTTCCCGTGGATGTTGCCGTCAATCGAAATGACGGGGCCAAAGTCGCAGACGCCAAGACAACTGGTGGTCAGAAGCGTCCATCGGTTATCCGGGCTGGTTTGCCCTGGTTCGAGCTGCAGCTCGGACTGGAGGGCATGGAACAGCTCACGTCCGCCGACCACATGGCAGGGAAGGCTCTCGCAAAACAGAATCACATGCCTGCCGCGCTCTTGTGTGGGCAGCATTCGATAAAAAGTGGCTACCGAAAAAACTTCCGCGACCGGGATTGAGGTCTGAGCGGTGATTTCGTATAACGCCTGGCTGGAAATATAGCCAAAGCGCTCCGCGACGCGATGGAGGATTGGGATAAGATTTTCGCGATCTTTTTTGAAATCCTCCAGGATGAGAGAGATTTCTCGCTGCAGTACTTCAGGTGTTGGGGCAGGTGTGGTTTTGTTTTCTTCCATAATCATCCTCGTTGGAATAAGACTGAGTGGTTGGAGGCGCGCTTTGCCTGGCGGCAAAGCAGACAAGACTGGATAATGCCATAAACAGATGGTTTGATAGTTTGGTGAGATTTGGTCAAGCGAACTTCCTCCTCCTGAAAAACAGTCAGGTACTGATTGCCGGCGAAAGCAGCCGGTCATATTAGAGAGAGACGATGCTTGTACTTCTTTTCACAATAAGTTTACTTCAATGTGCCAAAAAAGATGGCAAATTGATCGCTGTTAAAACTGGCTTTTAAAAGCGCGCTGCAGAGACGCGACCGACAGGTCTTCAACCTCGAGAGTTAGCGCGCCCGTGATCCCGTCGAGGTCATGCGCGTCGGCGCCAGGGATAAGATGGTAATCTTTTAAGTAAGGGTAGCGCTGGAGCACTTCTGTTTTTGTAATGTGAGAGATTTCGAGGACGGTAAGGTTTAGTTCTGGTGGGACGCCGCCCAGACGGGGTAATAAGCCGTTTTCTTCCCGGTTCACATGGGCTGGGATGAAGAGCCCGCCTAAGGAGAGGACGTGAAATTGAGCCTCACTGAGGCTGAGCTGAGTGGCGTTGCTGAGCAGCCGATCTTCGGTCGCGACGAAGTTGCCTTCAGCGTCGACGATCAACTGCATGCCAAAAAAATCCGGATTGTTAGGTATATTCGGGAGGTAGCGGTCGACGATTTTTTGGAAATCGAAGAGCTGCGCGTAGGTGTCGAACAGGCAAACCACATGGATTTCTTCCGCGGTGGCGAGTTCTATCCCCGGCAGGACGGTCAGCCCGGTGCCTTCGGCAGCCTTCATCACGGCTGGCACATTCGCGCTAGCGTTGTGGTCTGTGATGGCGATCAGGTTAGTGTTGGTTTCGAGCGCGCGCTGCACGATAAAAGGTGGCAGCATTTCCAATGTGGCGCAAGGGGAGAGAACTGTGTGAATGTGAAGATCTGCCCGGAGGGTTTTCATCTGCCCTAATTGGTATCCTTAATCCCAAGCTGCCAAAGCATTCCGACGATGTGATAGTTGCCGTGCGGAGTGGAAAGGAGCACAATCTCCTCCTGATTGGCGCGGGCGATTGTGGCTTCGTCTGGTTGTGCGTTTTCGGTAATGATGATGGCGGGTACCTCAAGCAGGGAAGCGACAGCAACGATGTTGATATTGGCGATTAACGTTACCCAAACGCCGTCAGGCTGCGCGCCAGTCATCACACAACTGAGAAGGTCTGAGGTATAGCCGCTATGAATTTCTATTTGGGAGAAATCCCGCGGGCTGGTCAGAACTTTCAGGTCAAGTGTCTCGATGATAGTTTTTAAGGTGACCATAATTTTCCAATCTTAGCTGCTGGTTTTATCCAGATACATGGTCATATAGAGGTTAGTGCCGCTTTCTTTGGATGATTTAATGCTCATTTCGTCCACACAGCCGCGGATGTTGACCAGCCCCATACCGGCGCCAAAGCCTTTGTTGCGCACTTGTTCGGTGGCGGTGGAGAAACCGGGGGTAAGTGCTTTTTCGACATCTTCAATACCGGGGCCGTCGTCGTAGGCTTCCATGGTGATTTTATGCGGTTCAATTTCCACCCGCAAAAACCCGCCGTTGGTGGTATGGATGATTAGGTTCATCTCAGCCTCATAAACCGCGATGCCGCACCGCCGCGCTATCTGACGGGACGCGCCCAGGCGCTGGAGAGCCTTCTTGATATGGTTAGAAGCCGCGCCTCCGTGAAGGAAATCATCCTTGATAATGCGATAACGTAAGATCAGACTGGTGCGGTCCGATTCAATATCCTCAAAGAGATGTGAAGCGCGGTAGCGGATGAGCTCTTCCGCCTGGTAATCGCGTTGGAGCGCGGTTAGTAAACCATTGGTAATATCCCCTTTGGTGAGCATTCCAACCAACTTGTTGTTTTCATCCAGGATCGGCAGGCGACCGACGTTCTTTTTCGCAAAAGTTTTTAAGGCTTCTACAACCTTCTCGTTTGCTTTGGCGGTGATTAGCCCTCTGGTCATGTAGTCGGTTACCTTGCGGTCAATTCGACCGTCGCGCAAGGAACGGATCAAATCTTCGGTTGAGATAATTCCAATTACCTCTCCGTTTTGCACGACTGGCGCTCCGGAGATGCGGTTTTTTTGGATCAGATCGAGAGCGTCGATCATGTGCATATCGGGTGATAGCGTGACGACGTTAGTGGTCATCACCTGGCTGATTTTCAGTTCGTAGCCAAGTTCCTCAACCCGGGTGATTATGCCGGCATCGCTATCAGAGAGAGTTACTTGGTCGCTCATAGTGATCAGTTTTTAGGAAATAGGTTCATTTCCGTTTCGTAACTCGGTAAACCGGCTTGAGCAAGACGACCAGAGATTTGGTAGAGACCCAACGGTGAGGCAATCACGGGCATCCCTTCATCGTTTGCGAGGTTCAAAATATCTTCACCAGGTTTCTTACCGCGGGCGAAGATGATCAGGCGGACATCCGCGATTAGAGCTGTACGAACCACCTGGGGGTTGCAAAGCCCGGTAATGAGAGCCGATTCAGCCTGAATGGAGGCGAGCACATCGCTCATCAGATCACCGGCGAAACCGCCCTTGATTTCGGAGCTGACATCCACGTCTGGAGTAAGCAGCTTTCCTTCGCAAATCGCTAAAATGTCGACAATTTTCATATGATACCCTCGAAAAACTTACTAAGGTTTATTTTACTCTAAAGCCCGCATGTTATACTAAGCAAATAGATTTGGAGAGGTCGAAATGAAGAATTTGGTTAAGAGTGTCAAAGGAACACGGGATTTCTACCCCGATGAGATGGCAAAACGCCAGTGGTTGATCAAAAAATTGGCTGAAGCTTCAGAGTCCTTTGGCTATCAGATGTACGATGGACCCTGCCTGGAAACCATCGATCTCTATGCCGCCAAATCCGGCGAGGAGCTGGTGAAGGAACAGGCTTTTGTTTTTAACGATCGCGGCGGCGACCCAATCACCCTCAGACCGGAGTTAACGCCAACATTAACACGAATGGTTGCCTCGCGTCAGAACCTGCTGACCTTTCCGCTAAGGTGGTGGTCATTTGGTCCGTTCTGGCGCTATGAACGACCGCAAAAAGGGCGCACGCGCGAGTTTTTCCAGTGGAATATCGATCAAATCGGCAGCGATTCAGTCCAGGCGGACGCGGAACTGATCGCGGTAGCGGCGACATTCTTCCGTAAGGTGGGACTAACGCCGGACCAGGTGAAAATTTTGGTTAATGATCGGCAGTTGATGGACGCCGAGCTCAACAAAATTGGCATTAACGCCGCGCAGAAGTCAGCGATGCTGCGCCTGATTGACCGAATAGACAAACTGCCGGCGGATATTTGGGAAGAAAAGGCTTTAGCAGAAGGGCTGTCCGCTGATCAGGTGAGAGCGGTGCGGGATTTGCTTGGCAATTATGATCTTTGGAAAAATTCCGAATCGATGCGGCAACTTTTCGCGGCGCTAAAAGATTTGGGCGTCGAAGAATACGCCGCGTATGAGCCAAAAATCATTCGGGGATTGGATTACTATACTGGCACGGTCTTTGAAGCGCACGCGACAAACGGCGAGTTCCGGGCAATTCTGGGCGGTGGGCACTACGCTAACCTGGTCAGCGACGTTGGCGGAAATCCGCTGCCGGGGGTTGGGTTTGCGATGGGGGATGTGGTCATAATGTTAGTGTTGGAGGCTTTTGGGCTGATCCCAGCGGATTTGGTGGACCCAAACACCCTTTTTATGACTGTATTCAGCGTGGAAACTCTGGTAGAGTCAACCCGGTTGGCAAGTCAGTTGAGGGCTGAAGGGTTTAAGGTCATTCAGGCTGAGCCGGAAAAGCTGGCAAAGCAGATGAAATTCGCCGATAGGTTAGGGCTCGGCAGAGCCTTGGTTCTCGGACCGGAAGAAATCGCTGATGGGAAGGTGGTCGTGAAAGACTTGCACAGCTTCGAACAAGTCAGCATCCCGCGCGGTGAACTGGTTGAGTTTTTGCGGAAAAGAGCTTAACCGCGAAAAAAGTTTAGTTAATAAGCCGAACCCTTTGCACCATCGCAAAGGGTTCGGCTTTAGCAGGGGATATGCTGAGTGGGGAAATTCATCTGAATATCTCGGCATTTGAACTTAAAATTTAACTTGTAAGAGCAA
>LUZV01000171.1 GCA_001603765.1 Anaerolineales bacterium Chloro_02
GTGCCATTCCGCGCCATCGAATAACCGTCCCATCATCGGAAGGGGACAAGCCCCTTCCCTACCGTGATTCTCTTGTGGATTGTACGGAACAATCCACATCATTGAATTCGTAGGGAATGGCCTTGTGCCATTCCGCATCATCGAATAACCGTCCCATCATCGGAAGGGGGCAAGCCCCTTCCCTACCGTGATTCTCTTGTGAATTATACGGGACAATCCACATCATTGAATTCGTAGGGAATGGCCTTGCGCCATTCCTCGCCATCCAATAACACCACCATCGCCGGAAGGGGGCAAGCCCCTTCCCTACCGTGATTCTCTCGTGACTTGTACGGAACAATCCACATCATCGAATTCGTAGGGAATGGCCTTGCGTCATTCCGCATTATTCCGCGCCACCCCGTAGGGAATGGCTTTGCGTCATTCCGCACCATCCAATCACACCGCCAACATCGGAAGAGGACGAGTCCCTTCTCTTCTATCGTTCCCACATTGACTGCGCAACGAAACCGTTCACCTAATTTATGAATTTGACGCAAAATGGTATACTTGACAAAAGCATTACAAACCGTTAAATATGCTATTAATCGAACTTTGTTAACTGACAAAGGAAGGAATTAAACTATGGCACAAAAAAAGTCTCAGAGTTTGCTGTCTTCGTACCGCAAGAAATCGCGCAGGAACAATAGCAAAGCTGTCCTGCTGGTGCTCGCCGCAATTCTGGTCATCGCAGGGCTTGTATTATTAGGTCTTTGGGCAATGGGTAAAATCGGAGGCGGAGGCGCGCTGCAAATCTTCGCGTCAAAAACTCCTACCCCAACTATGACCCTGACACCTACCCCAGTGACACCAACCAACACCGCCACGGTAACACCAACAATCACAGAAACGCCGACCCCGTCGCTGACAGCCACTTTGGATGGCCCGTTTGACTATGTGGTGCAGGAAGGCGATTACTACTGCGCCCAGATTGCCGAAAAATTTGGGGCTGATCTGGAAGTACTGCTGATGATCAACAATTTCACATCCGGCACTTGCTACATCAAGGTCGGCGATATCATTAAAGTGCCCGCGCCGTGGCAGCGCATGCCCACCTCAACCGCTGTGCCAACCGATATCCGTCCCGGAACAATCATCGACTACTCAGTCGAAGCAGGCGCCACACTCGAATCAGTCGCCAAGTTCTTCCGGTCCACCGTTGAGCGGATTATCTCCGAAACTAACCGTTACCGCACGGCAAATCGGATCACCCCGCTGCTCTCGAACACCACCCCGCTCTACATCGGTGAGCTGCTCAAGGTGCCTGTCAACATCGCCACACCTGTGCCGACGGCGACCCCCACCCGCACAATGACGCCCTCGCCCACACCGTAAATTTCTCTCAAGACCAAAAAACGGATGCGAATTATCGCATCCGTTTTTTATTGGGATCCTCATTTTCTTACAGGTTGTCTACTTCCTCAACGATGTCATCTTCTGATGCTGGATGGAAATGGGCGGTTGATTCAATGTCGTATTCAAGGAAGATCGTAATCAGCACGCGCAGTAAAACAATGATGAAAAGCGTCATGAGCTCTGTGAAATTCGGCGAAATCGCCAGACCAAGGATATCCGCCGCCATCGCGAATTCCAACGCCAGGCTCAGACGATGCCCTAAGCGAAGGCGAATACTGCCCGAAGACCAGATTTGATCCACAGAATCGCGTTTAGAGAAACGCACCAGGTAAGAAATTAAGCCGTGAACACTCGCGGTGACGATCACAATCACAGAACCCAGCTCGCAGCCCAAAATTGCATAACCGACAATCGTGACCATCAATTCATGATGCGGCAAAGCAGGCCCAGCATAGGTTGTACCTTTAGCCATGAACAATATCACAACAACCGCAATAATCAGGACAATGGGCAGCACAATCTTGCTTAGAGCGCCGATTGTGTTTTCGTGGGAAGAGGAATGATGATGTTTTTTTACCATGATGAACCTTTGTGTTTTTTTATTTGATATTGACTAACCTGCCGCTATCAACGGCGGATTGAAACAAAGCATCTATTACAACCGCGTTATTAACCGCATCCGAAAGTGGGAATTTCGGCATATCTTTGCTGACGCAAACGTTATAAAAGTGTTCCAGCATCCGTTTGTAATCGTTTTCCGGTCTGAAGTTAAGGCGTTTGCTTTCCTTTCCGCCTGAGCTCAGCCAGCCGCTTGTGCCCTCGCCCTGTGGGTTGAACGGGTTTTCGATGTGGATCATGCCTGCTGTGCCGCCCACACGCAGGAATTGCGATCGGTCAGAATTGAACGAAACCATCAACTGCCCCCAAACCTGGTCGCCAAAGTCCAGCGTGGCTGCCGATTGCAAGTCAACCCCCGATTTGCTCATCTGACACTGCCCCTGAACGCTGACGGGTTCACGCCCGACAAGCAAGCGCTGGATATTGACACAATAGCAGCCCAAGTCATAGAGCGCGCCTCCGCCAAGATCGGGCGCGAGACGAATATCGTCTGGGTTGCTAAGAGTGAAGCTGAAGTTCGTCTGGATCAGCCGCAGCCTGCCAATAGCGCCGGACCGTACAAGCTCGTGGATCTTCTCGAACCGTTCGCTATAACGGTACATGAAAGCTTCCATTAACACCACTGAATTTTCAAGCGCTGTGCTGACCATTAATTGAGCTTCATCAGAGTTGAGCGCGAAGGGCTTTTCGACCAGGACGTGTTTTCCAGCTTGCATCGCCTTGACTGCCCAACCCACATGCTCGCTATTGGGGAGCGGAATATAGACAGCCTGCACGTTGCTGTCTGCCAGCAGGTCGTCATAGTTGCCATAGGCTTTCGGGATCTCAAAAGGCGCGGCAAATTCCTGCGCACGGGTCAGATCGCGGCTGGCAACCGCGATGACTGGGTTGTGTTTCATGCTTTGCAGCGCTGGGATGATCGCTTTTTCGGCTATTCGCGCGGTACCGAGGATGCCCCAGTTTAATTCAGGCTTACGGAACAAGTTGCCCCCGATGGGCTTTGATGATAAGATATCCATACGACCTCAATTCTTTACCTGCACGATTGTGTTTGTAACATTATAAACCGCATTCGTGCAGTATTTTACACAACCGAAAAATTTGTCAAAGGAGAAACTATGCCCTCACCCGAAGTAATTCAAAAACTGCAGGAGAAAATCCAGAGTCAACGCGAACCAATGATCCGTTTTATGCGCGAAATTTGCGCCATTCCCAGCATGGATTCCAATATCGAAGCCGTTGGGAAACGCATCGCCCAGGAAATGAACGCTCTGCGTTTCGATGAAGTCCGTTTCGACAAAATGGGCAACATCATGGGGCGCATCGGCAGCGGCGAAAAAGTGATCGTTTTCGATTCGCATATTGACACTGTCGGTATTGGCGACCCACACGAATGGAAGTGGGACCCCTTTGAAGGCAAGGTGGAAGACGGCGTGCTCTATGCCCGCGGTGCCTGTGACGAAAAAGGCTCGACCCCCGGCATGATCTACGGTATGGCAGCCGCCCGCGATTTGGGGCTGCTGGAAGGCTGGACAGCCTGGTATTTCGGCAACATGGAAGAATGGTGCGACGGCATCGCCCCCAACACCTTCGTTGAGGTGGACCCCGGCATCAAGCCAGACTTTGTGATCATCGGCGAGCCAACCAAGATGAACGTCTACCGCGGTCATAAAGGACGCATCGAACTTAAAGTAACGGCAAAAGGCGTTTCAGCGCATGCCGCCAGCAATCATGTGGGCATCAACGCTATCTATCTCCTCCTCCCGGTTATCGAAGGCATCCGCGATATGGAACCTCACCTCGGCGACGATCCCTTCCTGGGCAACGGCAAGATTACAGTTTCAGACATGCTCGTAAAAACCCCCAGCATCAACGCCG
The DNA here is from genome assembly GCA_001603765.1 of Anaerolineales bacterium Chloro_02. GTDB lineage: Bacteria > Chloroflexota > Anaerolineae > Anaerolineales > Anaerolineaceae > Mesolinea. The sequence goes on from LUZV01000171.1 coordinate 3,892, forward strand.
TGCCGGATGAAGCTGTGATTTACATTGACCGCCGCATGACCTTCGGCGAAACGAAAGAAGAGGCCATCGCTCAGGTTGAAGCGCTCATCCCTGAAGAAAGCAAAGACCGCGTCAAGGTGGAAGCTTTGTTCTACGATGTGCCTTCGTACACCGGCTTTGTCTTCCCGGTGGACAAATACTTCCCAGCTTGGGCAATCCCGGAAGAGCATCAATTGGTGCAGGCGGGGCGCGAAGCGCTGCGCCGAATCGGGCTAAAAGACGCTCCCGCCGGCAAATGGGCGTTTAGCACCAACGGCATTTACTGGGCTGGCAAGGCTGGTATTCCATCGATTGGTTTCGGTCCTGGCGACGAAGTTACCGCCCATACAGTGAACGACAGCGTGATTCTGAATGATGTTGTCAAAGCCGGCGAGTTTTATGGTCTGATCGCCAGTTTGATTAAGTAGGGTTTATTTGGATGTTGCATAGTGGAGGCGAACACCTCCACTATTGTTTTAATTCTCCGCTAAGTTAGTGGTGATAATGAATTCATCTGATGTATAACAATCACAGAATATTGCTGACCCGAGCGCAAATTCAATCTCATTTCCCAAATTGTCAAGTAATCTAGGTATAATTCAGGAAAAGAATCCTCAAGGAGAGTAACAATGCAAACTTTTTTACATGGACGTGATCTGATCGGTGACCTCGATTTCTCAAAAGAAGAAGTCGAAACAGTATTGGATGTTGCCTGGGATCTCAAACGCAAACGCGCGCTCAACGAGCCGCATCCCTACCTGCGCGATAAGGTGCTGGCGATGCTTTTCTTCTTCAGCAGCACCCGCACACGCGGTTCTTTCGAAGCCGGCATGGCTCAGCTGGGCGGGCACGGCGCCTTCATCGAGAGCTCAACCACTCAGATTTCGCACGGCGACACAGCCAAGGAAATCGGCGAGATTTACGGACGCTACTTTGACGGCATCGCCATCCGCCACTGCGATTGGAAAGTCGGCAACCCTTACCTCAATGAAGTTGCCAAAAACTGCCGCGTGCCTGTCCTGAATATGCAGTGCGATATCTACCATCCCTTCCAATGCCTGGCTGATTTGATGACCATCATGGAGAAAAAAGGACGCGATCTGAAGAGGAAGAAAATTGTGGTTTCGTGGGCTTATGCCGCGTCTTATCTTAAACCCATCTCTGTGCCGCAGTCGCTGATCCTCCAGATGCCGCGCTTCGGGATGGACGTCACTTTGGCGTACCCCAAAGAATTCCCCCTGATGCCCGAAATCGAACAGCAAGCCGCTGATGAGGCCAAAAAGTGGGGCACTTCCTTTGAAATTGTCAACGACATGGACGAAGGCATGAAAGACGCTGATGTGATCTATGCCAAGAGCTGGGGACCGCTGTTGACTACGGATGATCCGGTGAAGGGCAAGCAGCTGCAGGATTCTTATACGGATTGGATCATGGATCAGCGCCGGCTCGAGCTTGCGAAGAGCGACGCGATCTACATGCACCCGCTGCCAGCTGACCGCGATATCGAAGTGACCAACGAGGTCATCGACGGACCTCATTCTGTGGTCTATGACGAGGCGGAAAACCGCCTGCATGCCCAAAAAGCCGTCATGGCGCTAACGATGGGATAGCCCCACACTGTTCATTTTTAACGAGGCTGACCCAAAAAGTCAGCCTCTTTTAATATCCGTCCCTCGTCATCGCGAGCGCAGCCTGATCTTGTATGGTCAGCCCACGCCCGCCTGCGGCGCTGGGGTGCTTCGCAAGACCGGCGAGATCGGGTATTTCCCGATGGTCGTAGGGGCGAAGCAACCATTCATTGACGTATTAGGAACGGCAGAGCATTTTTGTTCGGCTGCCTCGCCCCTACCGTATGAATAATGCAAGGTGGTTGGCCAGCGGGTCTTCAAGCTTGATCTTGCATGGTCAGGAGACTATGGAAGACGTTCGAGGCCTCTCGCTCGGTCTGCCCACACCCGCCTGTGGCGCTGGGGTGCTTCGCAAGGCTGGCGAGAACAGAGAACGACGCGACTCGTAGGTCAGGTTCCGCCTTTGAACCTGACGTCACACATGTAAGCCAGCAGATGATCTTTTCAGGTTTTGGTGGAACAGTCTAAATGGGGCCAAAAAACGTATCTTATCATGCAACATTTGGAGGATTACCAACCAAATGATTCCTGAATGTGCGAAAAATACTTGACACTACCTGTTCACCCAAACTGAACACCAATCGGATTAGGCATTCTTGATATATTAGATTTCATGTACAATTCTTAACGGATATCCTGCGTTCAGTTAGCGAGGCAAGGAGAGAAGACCGTGTATAAATTCTATTTATTCCTCGTCAATATTGCTCTGGGGCTTATGTTGGCGATCCTGACTCTAATACAACCCAACTTCGATTCAGCCGTCAAAACCAGGTTTTTAGTGCTTGCTGTTGTTTACATCAACTGGGCGGTTTTCACCTGGCTGGCTTACTCCTCTGCCTTTAAGGAAAAACAGCTCTCCGCAACCGCCGCGCCTCCCCCCGAACTGCCACAAGATACCTCCGCCAAAAGGCAAAAACGTCAGTTGGACGTGGTTACAGTTGCCTACCTTTTGGTCATCTTTCTGGCGCTTGTTAGCCTGAACGCTATGGTCTTGCTCGAAGTAACAGCCCCGTCCTGGTTAGTCTGGATTATCCTCGTGACGGTTCTTGTGCCGCTGTTGGTAGCCTGGATAACCAACAAAAGAGCCACCAAAGTTAATCAAAAGTAGCTTAAAAAGAGGCAACATGGGAACGTCAAAAGAATATATTGGTTATGTGCTTGAGTGTCTGAACCACATCGAAGGCATCAGCGCCCGGATGATGTTTGGCGAGTACTCGCTCTATATGTTTAACCGTGTCCTGGGCTTCGTTTGTGACGATCAAGTTTTCGTCAAAATCCTCCCTGGCAGCACCCGGATACTGGGGGAAGGCGCGCCAACCGGGGAAGCTTATCCGGGCTCAAAGCCATATTACCTTATTGAAGACCTCGAAGATGATGAGAAAATGGCACGGCTGTTCCGCGCGCTTTACGAAGATGTGCCCGAGCCCAAACCCAAAAATCCGCGGAAATCCTGATCCAAAGCGCCCTGATTAACCAGCTTGCCGGGTCACCAAACGGGCGCCGTCCGCGGGTTCTCCGACCAGCACTTTCAGAACTCCTGGCACGTCCATCAGCGCCTGCCTCAGCCAGTCCAACTCTCCGGAAAGCGCCAAAACATGCACGTTGGGTCCCGCGTCTACGGTCGCGCAAACGGCGTGCCCCTGTTTGCGCCAATGCCTCACCTGCCAAAGCAGCACTTCCGTGGCAGGCCCCCAATAAACCAATGGCGGGTTGCTGGTGCGCATTACAGCGTGCATGTAGTTGGAATCATACTCCACAACCTCTGCAAAACGCGCGAAATCGCGCCCAAGCAGCGCCTCACGGCATTCAGTCAGCCGTTCCGGAGCCTCGAGCACACGCTGCGCATTCAGCGGTGAGGTGTGCGCCAATTGATGCCCCGCGCTGGACCCAACCGGCTTATGCCCCTGACTGATAACCGCCACCGCGTCCACCAAATCC
>LUZV01000172.1 GCA_001603765.1 Anaerolineales bacterium Chloro_02
TCCTGACCGTAGGCGCTGATGAGCAATTCGGGCGCGACCAAGAGCTCGTGAACGCGCGCGCCTGAGTCGAATGCCTGACCGACGGCTTTGAGACCCTCAGCGAGAAACGTGCCGGTGGCTCGACGTTCTTTGACCTGGTCAAGCCGGCGCAGGGCTTTGATATGGTCGTTAGAGGAGCTGGTAATCATCGTCTTATTCCATTAAGTTGCGCAAGTTCAGGTGGCTCGCGTGGCAGAGCGCTACAGCTAAGGCATCAGCGGCATCATCGGGCTGTGGGATCTCGGTAAGGTTCAATAGTAATTTGACCATGCTTTGGATTTGCTTTTTATCTGCCTTGCCGCTGCCGGACACGGATTGTTTAACTTCGTTGGGTGTATATTCGTTCAAGGCAAGCCCGTGTTGGGCGAGGCAAAGCGCGGCAACCCCACGGGCTTCGCTGACCGCCATGGCGGTGGAAATATTACGCTGGAAGAAAAGCTTTTCCATAGCTGATTCAGTTGGCTGATAGGTTTCGATAAGGCTCGTAAGATGGTCGAAGAGAAAAATCAAACGGCTGGAGGTTGAGCTCACAGCCGTTGAATCAATCACTTCGTAGTGAACCAGTTCGGGTTCATGGCGCTGATTAAGGCGGATAAGTCCGAATCCTGTGCGGGTCAGACCTGGATCAATACCTAAAATCAGCATTAAGACTTAAGCTTCCTCCAACTTCTCAAGGTCCTCATCAGTAAACTTAAGGTTGGAATAAACGTTTTGCACGTCATCGCTATCTTCTAGGGCAGAAATAATCCTAAGAACAGCGAGCGTTTGTTCAGGGTCCAGCTCAACTTCTTGTTGAGGGATCATACGCAAGCCCGCATCTTCCGCGTGGATGCCCGCAGCCGCGAGGCTATCGTGTATAGCCTTGAAGGTATCAGCCGCACCGACAATCTCGATGTAGCCATCTTCTTCGGTCACATCGTCCGCGCCAGCTTCAAGCGCTGCCTCAAAGACTTTGTCAAAGTTTTTACCTGTGGATTTGATGGTGTAGATGGCTTTGCGATCAAATTGCCAGCTGACGGAGCCGTTGCTTGCCAGGTCGCCTCCACCTCTTGAAAGAATATGGCGAAGGTCGGCGACAGTTCTGTTGCGATTTTCAGTAACGCATTCAATGATGGCGGAAGCGCCTTTGCCCAGGTAACCCTCATAGGTGATTTCAAGCAACTCAGCGCTGTCTTTATCATCGCCCGTGCCGCGTTTAATCGCGCGTTCAATGCTATCCTTCGGCATGTTGTTTGAGCGCGCTCGTTCAATGGCAAGCTCCAGAGAAACGTTCATGGAAGGGTCGCCGCCGCCGTTGCGTGCGGCAAGCGCGATTTCGCGGGCGAGTCGGGTGAACATTGCGCCTTTTTTGGCATCTGCAGCACCTTTTTTACGTTTGATCGTGGACCAATGGGAATGTCCTGACATAAAAATCTCCTTAAATCTGAATAAAAAGCTAAGCACTTAACTATATCACGAAGTTACGACTTATGCGGACGCGGTTGGATTAATTGGAATGGTTTTCTTCAGGAAGTAGATAAATTTCCAGGCAGGCGTTGTTTTTAACGCTCGGGATCGTCTTGAGAATAAGCTGAAAAACAAAGAAGCCCTGCGAAAGCAGGGCTTCTTGGTCTAAATTCCTGTGGCTTACTTGAGAAGTAATGGCAGGTAGAAATTGAGGAGTGGAATCTCGTTCACAACGTGTAATGTGACAGGCACATTGACATTGGGAGCCGGAGCATTCTTGACGCGCAGGATGGCAAGGTAATCACCAAGAGCCAATCCAGTCGCATCGTAGGTAACGGTAACATTCAGGGTTCCATCAGCCGGGACGACGCCAGCAGTCGGATCTTCAGAGATCCAGGGGATATCTCCACCCTCAAGGCCGTTTAGCGAAATATCATCCAAGCCGATTTCCGCGCCATCCGCACCAGCATACTGGAAGCCGATGCGAACTGGTCCGCCGGGGAGGTAGGATGCAAGATCGATTGTGGTCTTTGCCCATGTCCAAGATGAAGCCCAGTCGGCATCTGCTGTCTTTAGGAAGATGTCGTCACCTCCACCCACGTCGCCCACGACCAACCAAATGTTGAGGTCGCAATTGTCGTAGGTGTCGCGGCACCAATAAACACTACCGAAGCTCCAGAACTCCAGGGTGCCTTCCGTGAGATTGAACTCAGGGGAGAGTAACCATTCGTCCTGTTCGTCAAAATTCGCATCATATTCAACATGCGCGTAGTACGCACCGGAATGCGGATCGTAGTCACCGCGTTCCCAAGTCCATGGGGACTGATCTTTGATTTCCCAGCCAGTTGGCGGGAATGCAGCCTCAAATCCTTCAGATATGAGAAGATCCTTTGGTTCGTAGGGAGGCGCTGTCACCTTAACTTTTGGTCTCGCCTTTGAGCGATCAAGTCCGGGCATGTCGAGTTGGGCGTTGTACTTATAGGTAGGTCCTGGTGTCCCCGCCTTGATAGCCGGGAGTTCCATGATCTCGAAGATTGCCTCAGCCGCTCCGATATTGATCAGCCTCAGGTTTTGAGTGCCCGTTGTATCTGGCAGGAGGTATTTCTCGAGTTGGGCAGGAGAAGCCTTCAGACATGGAGCTAAGATACGCAAATCGAAGTTGGTAACGACGGACTGACCGGCAGATACGACCACACCTGTGACGGTTTGAGACTCGTAGCCGGAAAGTTCTACTTCAAGATCGTAGGTTCCCGAAGGAATCAAGGTCTTATAGAAGCCAGCGGCGTCCGTGAGAATTGTGTACTTCAGTGTGCCGCCCTGGTAGAACTTGACAGCCTTACCAGAAGCAGGTACTGGATTGATGTTACAAACACTGAGTGTATTCACTGTACCTTCAGCAAAGCCGTCAGTGGGCAGTGCGAGGATGCGCAGTTGAACTGGGATGGTCATGGTCGCTTCTTCGGGGCTGGAAACTTTGAGGTTGCCAAAGTAATCACCCCAAGTGAGACCTGTTGCGTCGAAGGTGAGGGTCACATTTACTGTGCCCCCATCAGGGGCAACAACGCTTGCAGTTGGGTCTTCGGTCAGCCAGACAATGTCGGTTGATCCGGCAGAACCCATGCCGCGAATAGTCCAGTTGCCAGGGAAGCCTGCGTCATCCATGAGAGTCCATTCAGCATCCGGAGGCAGGGTTGGTGTGGCTGGAACGCTGCCAGACCACCAGCCAGCCCATGAACGCTGTTTGGAAACACCCTCATCAATTGAAGCAGGATAGTAAGAAGATCCTGGAGTCTTCAGGAAGATGACACCGATGATAACATCTCCGGGTCCATCAAGAGAGACAGGATCATTGAGAACATAATTGTTCCAGCCTGAAACGTTGGTAATGGTCGCATCCTGTTGATAGAGGAATTGAGAACCAACAGCCGGGTCAGAAGAACCGGTGGTATTCTGATAAACCACAATCCGGATCGGGTCTCCTGCGGCAGTATTACCGCTGGATTCAAAGGACACATCAACGCGTTCGAGGATGAAGGGATATTGATCAGCCGCAGGCGTAAAGCGGTTGACTGCCATGAACGCGGCGGTTCCGCCGATGCCAATGGCATCTTCAGCGGTGCCATCATCCAGGACTAATTCCACATCCCAAGCTTTCGCGTAGGGCACAGGACCAGCACCGGGGCGTTCACCGATCTCGAACGGAGCTTCAAGGGCGCCGGTGTTGATCAGGGTCATCGTTTGGGTGGCGGTTCCGTCTGGATTGAGTTCCTGATAGAAGGAATCGGGATCCACAGACAGACAAGAAGTGTCGAGGCGGAGCTGGAAGTTCACGACGGTGTCGGTGCTCATACCAACGACCACACCATAAACCATCTGGCTAACATAACCATCAGCCATGATTTCAACATCATAGGTGCCGTGTTTCAGGGCATAGCTATAATGTCCGGTTTCGTCTGGGGTTGTGGAGAAAGCTAAAATGCCATTCTTGTAGAAGTTGATTGTCGCGTCTGTATATGGGACGGGATCAACATCACACTTGGCAGTAGCGGTGATATCACCCTTGATGTTGCCGTAATCAAACGGACGGATGACATGCAGGGTAACGGGGATGTTAGGAACAGGATATGGGGTGTCGGTGCTAATCTTCAGCTCAGCAAAGTAATCGCCTGGCTGCTCGATGTCATCAACATTGAATTCGATCGTTACCGGTAAGGTGGAGTTGGCAGGCACGTAGCCTTCGACAGGATTTTCATCCAGCCAGGGGACACCGCCACCGCCACCGCCGGCAGCAATCGCGAAGGCATCAACTTCACCCTGGGTGAACGCGCCAACCAACGCAGAAGCTCCTGTGTTGATATCGATGATGCGGAGTTCAGCGGCTGAGGTATACGCTGCCCAGTAGAGGACGTTGTTTTCTTCGTCGTAATCCATGCCTTGTGCGTAGTTTGGATCGACTCCAAGCGCGCCAACGAGTGTGTCGACACCTGTAGCAGGATCAATGCGATAGAGGCTATTTGTCACCAGATCGACACCATAGAGCATGCCGTCGCCGGGGACGTAGGCGATATCGATGATACAAGCCGCGTTGGGCAAGGCTCCAATGGTTGTTACCGCGCCGTTAGAAAGGTTAATTTCCGTCAGAGTGGAAACAGAGCAGTCTGAAGCCATCGCGTACATAACGCCAGGACCGCCAGCCATGCCAGTGAAGTTAGCCCCAGCAGGCGGCGTCGTGATGGCGATGAGCGTAGCAGCTGCAGTAGCAGTATCGATCGCGTAGAGACCGTTATTGTCGTAGCTGATGCCGTATAGGGTTGTAAAGTCAGACCCCATAAAGTCGCCAGCGAACAATGAGGTAGCGGATAAGTTGCCGACCGCTGTGGATGCACCCGGAACAGAAGCATCATTCCAGCGGTAAAGCGTGTCGGTTGGATACACTTCAGCGCCGAAGGCTGGAGGCGCGGCTGTGATGCCGTAGCGACCGCTCAGGGCGTTGAGTTCAAGGCTGCCGACCGTTGCAGCCGCGTTGGGGTCGCGGAAGATCGAAGCCTTTTTGCCGCTATCAACAACATTGCCGGTGAAGGCAGGGATGCTGTAGGGTTGGAAGCCCTTGTCTTTCTCGGTGATCGTGAAGTTCGCGCCGCCAGCGCCGGTGTTCTTGAGGTTTAGGGTCGTGAATTCGGGATCGTCGTGCAGCCAGATGGTGCGCACGAGGCTGGTCGGGCTGGCACTGAGCATACCCGCGCCAAGAGCGAAGTCCTCATGATTGACGACATCTTGCTCAATTGAACGGGTCTCAACCTTGGTTTCGTACTTGTCGAGAGAAACGGTAAACGGAACATTTTCCGGGTCGGTCTCAAGAGCCTGGAACATGTAGTAGAGCCCAGCGTGATCCGGGTCGGACGCATTGGCAAGGGTTGTTGCGGAGTTAGTTGGGGTTGCAACTGCCGCGCCAATGAGCTTGTTGGACGGGAAGTTTGCGTCAAAGACATATCCCGCCAACAAACCACCGGGAATTGGTTCGCATGGAACAGCGATGGTATAGGGTACGGAAACCGATACCTTTACATCGTCGATATACCATCCGGCATAGCTGTTAACCGATGAGTCGGAAGTGAAATGGAAGCGGAACATAAAGTTGTTGACCGCATAGCTTGGATCCAGCACGAAAGACTTTGCCGTCCAGGGAGTGATGGATGTGCCAAATTTGCTCCCAAGAACTGCCCATGTGGCACCACCGTCCTTTGATGCCTCAACGGAGGGGTAATCCCAGGTGTTGCTTTCGCTGTTATACCAATGCATAAAGGACAGGATAGGAGATTTTCCAGCGTGGCTGCTCAGATCAATAGCGGGAGAAGTGATGAATGAATTCTCGCTGTTGTTGTAGTATCCACTTAAGTTTGTAGCCCACACGTTAGGGGATGAGTAAGCCGCGCCAGGACCGGGAGAAGCTGAGGGGGCTCCCCAAGCCCATGATGAGTTCTGGCCACTCACAACGAATCCGCCGTTGTTGGAGTCGAAGTTCTGGAAGTAAACCTGAGTTGGGGCAGGGACGGGGAACGAAGCGATGCCAATATCATCCACATACCAGCCTTCATAGTTCAAGGAACCATCGCTCTTGAATTTAAAGCGGATTCTAAAATTGGAAACGTTGTAGCTTGGGTCGAGCGCTAACTGCACACGGTTGTAGGCTGTATCAGTCATTCCACCAACGGGACCATAAACTACGGTCCAAGTGGTTCCACCGTTCTTGCTGACTTCGACAGTCGCGTTGTCGTATGAGGCGCTTTCGATATGACGCCACTGCCAAAATTCGACGATGGGAGTTTCAGTGCCGAAGCTGGTTAGGTCGATGACTGGTGAGGTCATATAGCTCAATTCGTTGGCGTTGTAGTTGCCTGTCGGGTTGGTGGCAATCACATAACTGCCGCTGTGAGCTGCCTTTGGACCGTTGGTCGGGATTCCGCGAGCCCAGGAACTATTGGTGCCACTTGAAACAAAGCCTTGATCTCCGGATTCGAAGTCATACATGACTTCATAGTCGGGGCTATAGCCGGGAGCAGAGCAAGTGTCAGCAACGACATTCAGATAGTAATCCTGGACATAGAGTGCAACATCATCAGGATTAATGGTTGTATTTAATGTCAGGTATCCAGGCAGCAGAGCTTCAACTTTTACGGTGTATTCCTGGCTGTTATAGAGAACAATGTCGTAGACACCGGTTATTGGATCGGTGTAGACGGATTGAGAAAAACCGGGCATTGAGAAAGTTAGTTTTGCATATAGAGGATAGCCATGCGCGCTTCCACCTTCCGTGCCGTCGTCATAAACCACACCGGTCACATGTGTGTTGGGCAGTTCTGTGAGAACGAAGTCCCGGAGAACTGAAGCCCCATCCGCAACAACAACGCCAGTGGCAGCCCCATCCTCAAAACCGAATGCGGTGACAGCCATATCAAAGGTGTCGGCATTGACGCTCGCGGTGTATTGACCGGACGCATTTGTGTAAACGGTGCGGTTATTTGCTGGGCTTGTGCCAGTAATGACAACTTTGGCACCTGCGACAGGAGCAGCCGAGTCGGAGGTAACGGTGCCATAGAGTGTGCTGCTGCCGCACATACCGGCTGCCATCTGAACCGCGGCGAGGGCGTTGATCTCGCCCCAACCAGTCGCAAAGTTCGGGAAGTCGGTGGGAGTAAGCGGTGAGCCGTCGTTATAAACCATGTCGGTGGCGGTGCTTTCGATCAGGGTTTCTGTCGCCGCGTAATCGCCAATAAGACAAGGCGCGGCCTGCCAAACAAGAGCAACAAGACCGCTCACGTGAGGAGCGGACATCGAGGTTCCAGACCACCCGCCCTGATAGGAAGTGTCACTGCCAGGGACTGATGAGCGGATATTGACGCCCGGAGCTAAAACCTGGGGTTTCATGTTAGCAAATCCATCAACAGGGTTGATGAGATCAGGATCATCCGTAGGACCCCAGTTGGAGTGGGTCGCGTACTGACCGTTGGAGGTGCCGGAAGAACCAACACCGGTTACATCACCCGAACGGGCAGGATTGCCGACAGTATTCAGTCCCGGAGGCGCTGAGTAACCGCAGTTGGTGTTGTTTCCGTTGGAGAAGACAGGGTAGACACCAGCAGCCAGCCAGCCCTCGATGACATCGGAATACCAGTCATCGTAAATCCGTTGGCAGTCACCCCAGGAGTTGTTAACAACGTTAGGGCGTTTGTCGGGATTGGGATTGGTGCCGTTAGTGGTGGTTGGGGCAACCATGAACTCACCGCAGCCGAGCAAAGCAGAATCGGTACAGCTGCCGTCAGGGCAGCCAGCGCAAGCGATCCACTCAGCACCTGGAGCGATGCCGATCTGATTCGCGCCGCCATCATCGCCGACCATAGTCCCCATGGTATGGGTGCCGTGCCCGTTACCATCCCGGGGTACATTGTCTGAATGATTATCAGGGTTGAACCAGTTGTAGTTGTGAGTAAAGGTGCCGTCGCCATTATTACCGCGATAGGACCCAACCAGCGCTTGATGAGAGTAGCGAACACCAGTATCGATGTTGGCAACTACCAAGCCTGTGCCATCAAAACCGAGATCCCACGCAGCGGGAGCCTGGACATGGCTGATGTTAGGTTCAATGCCTTTGGCATCCTGGGTGAGGGCAACTTTCTCGGGCTCATAAAGAATGAAATGTTTTTGAGCTGAAATCGAGACGACATTTGGAAGCTGCTGGAGGCTTGCCAGGACTATGTTATTGGATTTCTCAACCAAAATGCGGTTTGCAATCCAATAAGACTTGAAATTGAGCCCGGTAGTTTGAAGGTAAGCGATAGCGGCAGCCTGAGTCTTATCAGCCTGAGCCTTGAGCGTCTCATAAACAAACCAGCCTCTTTTACTCCAGTCCATGGAATAAGCCTGAGAGAGGTCAGCCGTGTTTTTGAAGTCGACCCAATAAGTGGCGACGCCATTTCTGCTGATCTCATTGAGAACAGATTCCTCAACTGTAACAGTCTGTTGAGCAGTGCCAGTCTGAGCAGTCGCGAAGGTCGGGACATAGCTGACGAGCATACCCAAAGCCAGAACTACAGCGAGGACTTTTAGTAATGTCTTTCTTTTCATGTTACTTCCTTTCAATAATGGTATGGGTCTTGCAATACTGCACTTGGACAACTAACAAAAGTATTCTTTTTCACCTCCGAATGAAAGGGTTTATTTATCAGGTGGCAAATTGGACATGTGCTGAGCACAAACTGCGTCTGAACTGAATGAGAGAGAAATTGTTTTGATCAATATGTTTCTTGGTATGCACAATATTGTTTTTTACTGCTAACGTGTTGATGATGATGTGATTATACCGATTCTATACCAAAACCGTCAAGCAATAATGACACTAAAAAACCGTTGATGTCTGGTTGAACAAGAGGGAATT
>LUZV01000173.1 GCA_001603765.1 Anaerolineales bacterium Chloro_02
CGTTATCGACGTGCCCGCCAAACCATCGGCTGTGGTCACGGTCACCAAAGAGAATGTCAAAGCCACCGTTATCGATTCTGGCTACTATCCTGCCAGCGATTTCACCGGCTTGAAATAGCATATTTCTAATTGAAAGCAGTGACTGGCTTGCCAGTCACTGCTTTTATCTAACACAATTTTTTACAGGAGACGCCTATGGAAACACCCATCCTGGAAATGAAGTCCATAACCAAGGAATTCCCTGGAGTAAAGGCGTTAGATGATGTAACCTTTAGCGTACGCAAGGGTGAAATCCACTGCCTCGTTGGAGAAAACGGCGCGGGTAAATCAACACTGATGAAAGTTCTCAGTGGTGTTCATCCTTTTGGTTCGTATACCGGAGATATCAACATCGAGGGGGAACTGCAGAAGTTCGGAAACATTCGCGACAGCGAAAAAGCGGGCATCGCGATTATCTATCAGGAACTGGCGTTAATCCCTGAACTATCTGTGTATGAAAACATCTTTCTGGGGAATGAAATTACCAATGGCTTGGTGATTGATTCAAATGAGTCGATCTCTCAGGCTGTCGAAATCTTGAAGAAGGTGGGTTTGGATGTTAACCCGATGGCAAAAATCAAAAACCTCGGAGTTGGCAAACAACAACTGGTCGAAATCGCGAAAGCGCTAAAGAAAGATGTGAAGATACTCATTCTGGATGAGCCTACTGCCGCGCTCAATGAAAACGATAGTGACAACCTGCTGCATTTGATCCTCGAATTAAAAAAACAGGGAGTTACCAGTATCCTGATTTCTCACAAACTGCGCGAGGTTCTTGAGATCGCAGATACCATTACTGTTTTGCGGGATGGGAAAACGGTCACCACGCTGGATGTTGAAAGCGACAAAGTGAGTGAGCCGATCCTGATCAAGAACATGGTTGGGCGATCCATCGATAACGTCTTTCCCAAACGCGAGAAGATCACCGTTGGCGACGAAGTGCTCAGGCTTGAAGACTGGAGCGCTTTTTCATATGCCCACGGCAGAGAAATTCTCCATAATGTCAACATCAAAGTACACGCTGGCGAGATCGTAGGCATCGCGGGTTTAATGGGCTCCGGACGCACAGAACTCGCTAAGAGCGTTTTTGGCAACCCGGATCACTATCGCTTAAGCGGAAAAGTCTTTATCCGCGGGGTAGAGCAAAAATTCCGCGACCCGGGCGACGCAATCAAGTCCTCAATGGCGTATGTCACGGAAGATCGAAAAGGGAATGGACTGATCCTGATTGATGATGTAAAGCATAATATCAGCCTTGCAAATCTCAAGGAAATTGCTAAAGCTGGTGTGATCAATGAAAATGAAGAGATTCTGGTCGCGAATCAATATCGCGCTGACCTCAACATCAAAACTCCCAGCATCCAACAGAAAGTGCGCAACCTCAGCGGTGGGAACCAACAAAAAGTCTCGCTCGGTAAGTGGCTGTTTGTTAAACCCGGAATCATGATTCTGGACGAGCCCACGCGAGGGATTGATGTTGGCGCGAAATATGAAATTTATACCATTATGAATTCGCTGGTAGAAAAGGGAATGAGTATCATTATGATCTCATCCGAACTCCCTGAAGTGTTGGGCATGAGCGATCGGATCTATGTCATGTCAGCCGGGAAAATTAAAGGTGAAATGCCGATTGAAGAAGCCTCTCAGGAAGAAATCATGAAGCTGGCAGTGGATTATTAGGAGGAGTGTATGGAAGAATCTAAGCAAACAACAAACGAAAAAGAACATCTGACAAGCTTGTTAACGGTTTTGAAGACCAATATTAGCGCCTATTTTATGTTCATCGCTCTAATTGTTATCATGGTTTTCTTCACTGTTACAACAGATGGCGTCTTCATCTCCTCCAGGAATATCAGCAACCTGATTAACCAAATGGGCTATATCGCGGTGCTCGCGGTCGGCATGACGCTGATCATCGTTATTCGGCACATCGAACTTTCCGTTGGATATCTAGCAGGCTTTCTCGGCGCGTTCTCAGCCATTGCCATGACATTCTGGGGCTGGCCCGTTTACGCGGTCATCCCCGCGGTGATGATCCTGGGCGTTCTGGCAGGCATGCTCACAGCCACGCCGGTCGCCAAGCTCGGCGTTCCGGCTTTCGTTTCGACTATGGCAGCGGGTCTGATTTTTAGAGGAGCGCTGCTGTTAGTCACGATGGGTACTGGCACGATTGTGATAAAAAATAGCGTTTTTAATGCGATCGGCAACGGTTTCATTCCCGATCTACCAATACCAGGGCTGCTGCCCGAACGGCACAAACTCACGCTCATTTTAGGGCTGGCTGCCATTGTTTTGTCCATTTTCTCGGCTATAAAGAGCAGAAAAACCCGGCAATCTTACAATTTTTCTGTTCCCAATTTTGGCTTGTTTGTCGCCCAGATGGTGTTGGTATCAGTACTGATTGGCTATGTAACATGGATTCTCTCTGGGTATAACGGCATATCGTGGAGCCTTGTAATTTTGTTGGTTGTTGTGGCTGTGTTTCAGTTTATCACAACCAAAACACCCCTTGGACGGCATATTTATGCCGTTGGCGGAAACCCCGAAGCCGCGGAGCTGAGCGGCATCAGCGTTTCGAAAATTACTTACATCGTTTTCGGAGCGATGGGGATGCTCTCCTCCCTTTCTGGAATCATGTACGCCTCCCGCTTGCGCTCCGCGACTACGACAGCCGGGCTTGGGTTTGAGACGGATGCTATCGCGGCTGCCTTCGTGGGCGGCGTCTCGGCGGCTGGCGGTGTTGGCACTATCACAGGCTCGATCATTGGCGCGCTGGTGATGATGTCGCTGACCAGCGGCATGAACCTGATGGGGATTGACATTTCAATTCAGTACATCGTGCGTGGCGCTGTGCTCGTATTGGCAGTTATTTTCGACCGCATCACCCGCAGGAAAATGTAAAACTCGAGGATTAATACAAAACCGGAGATGGTCATTCATCTCCGGTTTTTTTAAGTTGACAATTAATGTCTGTTTGTAATTCAATCAATCCACTTGGGCAAAATTTTTCCGATATGCCTCTGCCAGCGTTATTTACTCTGCCAGTTGATAGTTCGGAAAATATTCCGCTAGGTTCAATGCCTCAAGGCTGGGGAGGATGGCAGTCGCGAGTGAAAAATCCTGACCCGTCGTAACCTCGTTCGGCACGGCGATTACCCGAATTCCAGCCCGATGAGACGCTAGCACACCGTTGTAAGAATCTTCCAAAACCAGCGCGTTTTCAGGCGCGACGTTCAGATTTTCGAGCACCTTCAAGTAAATATCCGGCTCGGGTTTGGCGTGTTCGGTGTCATCTGAGGTTACGATCGTATCGAAATAATCAAATATTCCCAAGCGCTGCAAGTGCCCATGCACCCACTTACGCCCTGAACTTGAGCCAACTGCCAGTTTGATACCCTTTCGCTTCGCTTCCTCGAGAATTCGCAGTACCCCAGGCATTGTTCCTTCCTGTTCGATTGCCTGAATGGATTCAAGATCCACCGCTTTACGCAGTTCACGGGCAGAGACGTTGTTCCCCAGGTGAGCGGCAAGATGCTCGTGAGGGCGGTATCCGCCGACAAGATTGTGAGTGCCAATCAACTGCTGATAGCCTTTTTTGTCAAATTCCAGACCAGCCCGGCGGAATTCCCGCAGCCAGATATGATAACCAGCAACTTCTGTGTTAATGATCAGACCATCCAGATCAAAAATGACGGCTTGATTGATTTCGTTTTCCTGAAGGGACTTCAATATATTACCTCCGAACAGATCCAGTTCCCCAGTAGCCGCTGCGCAGCGGGGTGATGTCTTCTACGGTGATGAACGCATCCGGGTCTACTTCGAGGGTGAGTTTCTCGATGGCTGGGACGTCTTTGCGGCGTACAGACAGGTCGCAAAGGGTAACGGAGCCATCTTTGCCGCGCGCGGAAATCTCGGTTACGGCATAGTCCATTTTCCGGAGAGCCTCTGCCACCGCCAGACCGTGCTGACTGGAGATGACTTTAATATGAGAAAAACCAATCGCGAGGCGTTTTTCGATTGCCATGCCAACCACGTTGCCGGTGGCAAAGCCGGCGGAATAGGCAACCACATACAGGACGTTAGATAGATCTTTCAAAACTGCGCCGATAATCACCACGTAGAGCACCGATTCGACAAAACCGAGGATCCAGGCAATACCCTGTTTTCCGCGCATGGTGAGCATGAAACGCAGGGTATCCATAGTAATTGAGATCACGCGCACCAAAAAAATCAGTATCGCGGTGATGATGGCAGTTGGTGTCAGAATTAGCTGCATAACTTACCTCGAGGCTTAGGGTTTCTCCTCGGCTCCAGAGGCAAGCAAAGCGGGCGCGTACAAGTCGTTCATATATTCTTTCACCATACGGGTCATGGAGAACTGTGGCGAGGTGGTGCGGATGCATTCCTTGATCCGTTCAATCCAATCCCCAGGCAAGCCGTCAGCCGAGCGTTTGGTGTAGTAAAGCGGCACGATTTCGTTTTCGAGTGTGTCGTAAAGGGAGTTTGCGTCCGCGTCGTCCTGCTGATCGAGGTCATCGTAATGGGTGTCGTCCCCAATCGCCCAGCCATTGCGTCCGTTGAAGCCTTCAGCCCACCAGCCATCGAGCACCGAGAAGTTCAGAGTGCCGTTCATGGCTGCTTTCATGCCGCTGGTGCCAGAAGCTTCGCGGGGTCTGCGGGGTGTGTTGAGCCAGATATCCACACCCTGAACGAGGTGGCGCGCCATGTCCATGTCGTAATCATCCAAAAAGACCAACCGACCGCCATTGCGAGCGTCCTTGACCTTGCGGTAAACTTCCTGAATCAGGAGTTTGCCGGGTTCATCAGCGGGGTGCGCTTTGCCGGCGAAGATGATCTGAACCGGTTTTTGGGCGTTGGTCACAATCCGAAGCAGACGGTCGTAATCTCTGAAGAGCAAATTCGCGCGTTTGTAAGTGGCAAAGCGGCGGGCGAAACCGATCGTCAGCAAGGTCGGATCCAGCAAGACACCGCTCGCGACGGTTTGAACCGGGTGAACGTTGTTATGCTCCCACTGGTAACGCGCGCGAGAAACCATATAGATAATCAGTTTCCGCTTGAGGTGGAGGCGCACGCGCCAAAGATCATCATCGGGAATAGAGTCGATTTTTGCCCAGGTTTCGGGGTTATCGAGGTTGTCCTTCCAATCGGGTCCAAGGTAGCGGTTATATAAAAGTCCGAGGCGGCGGGCGAGCCAGGTGCCGGTATGGACGCCGTTGGTGATATAAGAGATCGGCACCTCAGCGGCAGGTGTCTCTGGCCAGAGATATTGCCACATTTCGCGGGAAACTTCGCCATGCAGCTTAGAGACGCCGTTGCGATAATTTGAGAGGCGCAGCGCCAAAACAGGCATGCTGAACACCTCATCCGACCAATCAGTCTTCACTTTTGCCAGATCCATAAACTGGTCGCGGTCTAATCCAAGATCGCCCCAGAAGTTAGCAAAATACTTGTCAACCAACCATGCGGGGAATTCGTCATTCCCAGCGGGGACGGGGGTGTGGGTGGTGAAAATGCTGGTTTTCTGAACGATTTTCTTCGCTTCTTCTAGGGTTTGCCCTTCGCCGATCAGTTGGCGGATGCGTTCGAGCGTCAGAAAAGCGGAGTGACCCTCATTCATGTGGTAAATCGCGGGTTTATGACCCAGGCGCTGCAAAGCGCGCAGCCCGCCAATTCCCAGCAGCATCTCCTGCGAGATGCGCAACTCGGGGTCGCTGATGTAGAGGCGATCTGTCAGTTGGCGGTCCTGCGGGGTATTTTCCGGGAGGTTGGTATGCATCAGGATCAGCTTGTTGCGGCCAATATTAAGCTCGTACAAGCGCGCGAAAACATTGCGACCAGGCAGTTCGATCGCAATTTTGATGGGCTCATGGTTTTCATCATAAAGAGCGATCAGCGGCAGGTCATTGAAATTTAACTCAACATTGCGAGCTTCCTGCCAGCCGTCCTCGCTGATGCGCTGTGAGAAATACCCATAGGTGTAGAGGAAGCCAACCGCCACCAGCGGCAAGCCGAGGTCGCTGGCTTCTTTGAGGTGATCGCCAGAGAGCACACCCAAACCGCCCGCGTAGACCATCAAGGACTCGTGCAGACCGTATTCAAACGAGAAATAGGCTATTTCCTCCTTCAGACCGGGGTAGGTTTCGTGGAACCAGGTGTCGGCGCGGTTCATATAGGCATCGAATTCACGCATGATGCGGTCGTAGCGTTCGAGGAAATAGCGATCCTTGATCAGATCTTCAAAGGTCTGTTTTTCAACCAGCCTGAGAAAAACAACAGGGTTGTGGTTGGATTGCGACCAGGCAAGCTGGTTGATATCTTTGAACAAACGAGCGGTTTCGGGGTTGCCAACCCACCAAAGGTTGTGGGCGATTTCTGCCAACCGCTTGACGCGGTAGGGCAGGTCAAAGCTGTTGGGAGCTTCTCGGACGATTTTATTCATATTTTGTACAGACAATCCTTTCAATGCCAGGGTTAGCTGACAGAAATATTAACAGAAGCGGATTGAGGACGCTTCTGCAGCCTTCTATTATACCCATTTACGCGAGAAAGGTGAGGTCTGTTCTGTCCTCTCAAGAGGGGTAGCAAGAGCGGGCGGTTGAAGGAGCGAGCGGTGGCAACCGAGGGGAAACCAGCGGAGTACGCAACCTTTGCAACTCCGTTGCGAGGGCAGGCAGAGGCGGATTCCGCCCTACAAAGGAAGTATCTCCGTAGGCCGGAATGAGACCGCCACTCATACTTGAATACAAAGTAACCTTTCGCGGGCTCACTCCGGCAAAGTCCTCTGGATAACAAAGTAGGTCAGGGACGCCGCTTGGTCAGGAGACCAGCGGGAACCAGGAACAGAATAATGACCCACCCCCTTTATCCCCCTCCCAGTAGGGGGTTAGAGGAGACCAGCAGGAACCAGGAACAGATTAATGGCCCACCCCCTTTATCCCCCTCTCAGGAAGGGGTTTGGAGG
>LUZV01000174.1 GCA_001603765.1 Anaerolineales bacterium Chloro_02
CACACTGGGAGAGGCAACCACCGAGCTTTACACGGGTGTTTTGCGCATGGTACAAGGCAACGCGCTGGGGATCGATCTTCCAAAGATCGGCTCCATCCTTGTGCGAGTTCTGATCCTTTACCTGATTTCTACTGTACTGGGCCTCATTCAGGGCTTCATCATGAGCAAGATCTCCGCAGCGGTCACATTCAGAATGCGCGAGGAGATATCCCAGAAACTGAATCGCTTGCCGCTCAGCTATTTTGACCGGGTTACACAGGGTGAGGTGCTTTCGCGAGTCACGAATGATGTAGACGCGATCAGCAACACACTCAACCAGAGCCTCTCCGAGATTATTACCTCTGTCACACGTATCATTGGTGTTTTGATCATGATGCTTACCATCAGCGTGCCGATGACTTTGATCGGACTGATTATGGTGCCGTTGGTGATGATCTTTGTGCGCATCGTCGTACAAAAATCGCAGGTATATTTCCGCCAGCAACAACAATATCTTGGTCACATTAATGGTCATGTGGAAGAAATGTATGGTGGCCACCTTGTAATAAAGGCTTACAACGGAGAACAGGGCAGCGTTGAACATTTTGAAACACTAAACAACACGCTTTTCACAAGCGCCTGGCGTTCTCAGTTCCTTTCCAATATGATCATGCCAACAACACGCTTCTTCAGCAACCTTGGTTATGTGGCGGTTGCCATTTTGGGCGGTTACCTGACGATCCAAAATAAACTTACGATTGGTGAAATCCAAGCCTTCATTCAATATCTGCGTTCATTTCAGCAACCTTTAATGCAGGTCGCGAATATCGCGAATATTCTCCAGCAAACAGCGGCAGCAGCTGAACGCGTTTTTGAGTTCCTCAACGAGGATGAAATTGAACCCGATACCGCCAACGCGGTTCATCTTGAACACGTTCGCGGTAAGGTTGAATTCCGCCATGTCTGGTTTGGCTACAACCCGGACGAATATGTCATCAAGGATTTTTCAATGGTGGTAGAACCCGGTGAGAAAATTGCCATTGTGGGTCCTACCGGCGCAGGCAAGACCACCCTCGTTAAACTGCTGATGCGTTTTTATGAGATCGACCGCGGCGAAATTTTGATTGATGATGTCAATATCAGGGATATGACGCGCGATGAACTGCGCAGCCACCTGGCGATGGTGCTCCAAAACACCTGGCTCTTCAACGGCACAATCCGCGATAATATCCGTTACGGAAAGCAAGATGCCAGCGATGAGGACGTGGTACGGGCAGCGGATATGGCTTACGCCGATCACTTTACCCGAACCCTCCCGGGCGGCTACGATATGGTACTAAACGAAGAAGGCACCAACGTCTCGGCTGGTCAGAAGCAGCTTCTGACCATCGCGCGCGCGGTTTTGGCAGACCCGAATATCCTGATTCTGGACGAGGCTACCAGCTCGGTCGATACCCGCACGGAAGTCTTAATCCAAAAGGCGATGGACAAACTAATGGTGGGGCGCACCAGCTTCATCATCGCGCACCGCCTTTCAACCATCCGCAACGCGGATCGGATACTGGTGCTGCGCGACGGCGATATTGTGGAACAGGGGTCACACGATGAGCTGCTCGCGCGCAACGGGTTCTACGCCGAACTTTACAACAGTCAGTTCCTCCAGGCTGTAGACGCATAATAGTTAAACGTCCGAAATGGACTACCGGCGCAGGGTTTTCCCTGCGCCGGTTTGTTAAGCTCAGGTAAAATCAAAGGAAAGAGACCACAGGAGGTCAAAATGCCTAGAGCTACTTTTACCTTCCCCGCTGGATTTTTGTGGGGCTCAGCTACTGCCGCGCATCAGGTGGAGGGGAATAACCTGAATAACGATTGGTGGGCGTGGGAACAGCAAGAAGGGCGCATCCTAAACGGCGACCGATCAGGCAGGGCTTGCGACTGGTGGGCGGGGCGATGGCGTGAGGATTTTGACCGCGCCCATGAAACTTACCAGAACGCCCACCGGCTTTCGGTGGAGTGGTCGCGCATTCAACCTGAACCCGACCGGTGGGACGAAGCAGCGCTGGACCGCTACCGCCAGATGCTGCTCGGGCTTAAGGAGCGCAACATGACCGCTATGGTCACCTTGCACCATTTCAGCAATCCTCTCTGGATGGTGGAAATGGGCGGCTGGGAGAATGATGCCGTGATTGAATTGTTCGCGGCATTTTCCCGGCGGGTTGTTCAAGCTTTGGGCGCGCACTGCCGCTTTTGGATAACTCTGAACGAGCCGAATGTTTATATGAGCGGCGGTTACCTGGGCGGCGGCTTTCCTCCGGGCAAGAACGATCTGAAAGCGGGTCTTCGGGTCCTGCTTAACCTCCTGAAGGCTCATGCTGCAGCCTATCAAGCCATCCACGAAACGCAAAGTGATGCCCAGATTGGGATTGCGCACCATTGGCGCGGCTTCCTGCCGGCAAATCGCGGTCTTTTTACCCGATTTGATACCAACCTTCATAACAAGGTCTTCAATGAGGCCTTTCCGCAGGCTTTGGCAACCGGCAAGTTCGACGCCGTGCTGCTCAAGGATGCGGTTCCTCAGGCAAAAGACACTCAGGATTTTATCGGGCTCAATTACTACACCCGCGAAGTGATTAAATTTGACCTGAGCAACAAGGCGGATATGTATACCCAACGGTCTTTTCCCAGGGATGCTGAGCTTTCGGAAACTGGATTTATCAGCAGCGATCCGGAAGGGTTTAAGCAATGTATCAAATGGGGCAGGCAGTTTAACAAACCGATTTACATCACGGAAAATGGCGCCGAAGACAGTAAAGACGATTTCAGGCGGAAGTATCTGCTCGAACACCTTCACGCGCTTTGGCATATGGTGAATCACAACATCCCTGTAAAGGGATATTTCCATTGGAGCCTCGTGGATAACTTTGAATGGGAACGCGGATGGAGCCAGCGATTTGGGCTTTGGGGCATCGACCCGATCACTCAACTACGCTCGCGGCGCAAGAGCGTGGACCTCTACGCGGAAATCTGCCGCACTAACAGCATCACCTCCGAGGCAGTCGAAAAATATTGCCCGGAAGTGTACGACCGGATCTACCCAGGCTGAGAGGTCGGCTGTCGTGTGTTGAATAATCCCATATCCAAAACAGATAGCACCCTCTGAAACTGGGTAACCGGTTCATAGCCAAGATTGCCTCTGTGATTATTCCGAAAGACACTAAACTTGGCGTAACAATGCAATTTTTTTGGTACAAATTCGGCTGCCAGGATCTCGCTGGTGGCATTGTTCTTCCAGCCAGGCATGCTCTGAACCGTCAATCTGAACCAGTTCCCCACGACACTTTCTGCGAGGTCGGCCCAGGTGTAGGCTTGGGGGCCTCCTGGTTTTTGGCTTCCGTGCCAAAATCTCCACCTCCACCATCAGCGTCGTAAAGTTACTTTGTTTAGCTTGATGACCTTTTTAACGCACAATGTGCTATTTGTGTGATAATCCCACAATTTGAAACTGTAACCGAACCCATTCACTGCATTGTATTTCCTCCAGATTCGTGTATAATTATTTTTTGCACGTCTGAAAAGATGTAGTGATGATTTTATGCCCGGAAGGAGGTGAATAGCAATGGCAAGTGTAACTTTAAGAGCAAATGAATCTCAGGATTCGCTGCTCAAGCGCTTTCGCAAGAAGGTTGTGAAGAGTGGTGTGCTCAGCACCGTTCGCCGCAAACGCTGGTTTGTTTCCAAGAGTGAGCAGCGCAGAATGGACAAGAAAAAGGCTGTTCGTCGTTCCTACCGGAAGTCGTATGACGCGTAATAGCCAGGAAGTGAGGAAGTATGGCTAAAGAAGATGAGAAGATTACCGTAGATGGCACGATTATCGAAGCCCTGCCAGGGACGCAGTTCCGGGTGAAGCTCGATAACGGGCACGAAGTGTTGGCATATCTCTCCGGTCGTATGCGCCGTTATTACATCCGCATTCTCTTAGGGGATTCTGTACGAGTGGAAATGTCGCCTTATGATTTGGACCGAGGTCGGATTGTATATCGCCAGCGCAGGCCTGATTCTCCCGATTCCCAGGATTTCTAATTCTTGTCTTATCAGCAGCCTCCCTGTTTGGGAGGCTGTTTTTTTCTAATAATGTGATTAAAATTCACACGATGGCAACAGTAAAAATTCCTCCAGGTTCAATCCGAAGATTCGATTTAGCCCGCGACGGTGAGGCGGTTGCCGACCTGATTGAGGAGGCGTTTGCCTTAAACCAAGAACCTGACGGGCAGTTTGTGCTTATCCAAATGCGCGAAAATGCTCGCAGACTTCAACAATCAGGCTGGATGCCGGTTGCCGGGTCCACGTTTGGTTATGTCTGGGAGGTGGATGGGCACCTGGTTGGAAATGTTTCGGTTATTCCCGCGCACATTCATACCCGCTGGTTGCATTTGATCGCAAACGTAGCGGTTGAGCCCGCGTATCGCGGTCTGGGGATTGGCAAAGCGCTTACCGCCCATGCGCTGCGCGAGAGCCGCAAAGCGAGAGTTTGCGAGGTTTGGCTTCAGGTGAAAAAGGATAATGAGGTGGCTGTTCGGATGTACCAACAGCTTGGCTTTCGGAAGGACCATTGTCTGGATGTTTGGAAAAAGGCAGCGGAACGCCAGACGGGGCAACCTCCGCGCCACCGCTACCGAAGTTTATATGAGATTCGTAAACGGGAATATGTTGATTGGTGGCAGCAGAAAGAATGGCTGGGGATCAACTATCCGGTGGCTATTCGCTGGTACACATCGCTCGATTTTAATAATCTTTCGCCTTGGGCTGGGTTAAACCCCTTTCGTTGGTTGGCGCTGTTGCAAATCAAGCAGCAAAGCCTTTACAGCGGGGAGGAATTGGCTGCCGTCTTAAGTTGGCAGATGACTGCCTCCAGGTCTGATAATCTCTATCTTGCTGCTCCAGCAGGCGTATTTGAGGGGGAACATTTGGGGGTTTTGCTGAAACATTTCTTACAGGAGGATTGGGATGGCAAGCCACTGACGGTGGAATATCCAGCCGGCAGAGCCGTGAAAGGGTTCGAGGACTGTGGGTTTAGTTTGGCGCGCACCTTATTGTGGATGCGTGCTGAGC
>LUZV01000175.1 GCA_001603765.1 Anaerolineales bacterium Chloro_02
CTATACCACAAAAGGCGGAACTCAGGCCTATTTATTGATTCTTAACCGGACAGCAGTGATCTATCCACCACCTTTCGAATATGTTGTAGCGATGAGTGCCGTCCCAGAAGCCAACTCCAGTACCCATGCCAACAAGTCCCCCAATGCCTTGTGAAAGAAGGTGAAGGGGAAGGTAGCTGGGTGACAGGACAGTCTGTTGCGCAAAATGTGCACGTTCATGGGCATCAACGGTGTGGGAAAAGTCTGCCATGCCATTTATCGTATTGAAGCCCTGCAATTGCAGCTTATCCCCGATGATGACACCACCGCCCGGAGTGAACGGAATCTCTCCTTGGGCATAATAGTAGAAAGCCCCATTACGGAACTCATAGCAATGGCTGTCTGACATAGCCATTCCAAGTCCGTGACCAACCAGCATGCCCGCAGCCTCTCCACCAGCCCATGCAGCCGCGCCCATTCCAGCACCGTAAAGCATATCCCCTCCGGTCATTCCGGCGGAGACCGCCCCGAAAGCTGCGCCTGTAAGACTGCTGTTGAACAGTCGGTTCCCTATGGTACCCACTGGACTTTGCCCAAAAGGCTTGAAATTGGGACCGGGGAATGCGTAGGCTGCGGCGGCGAATGCTCCTCCCGACAGTGCTCCGATGCCGATATCGGAGCCGCTGATTCCAGCGTTAATAGCCCCGGCTGATGCACCTGCGGCTGCATAAGCACCCGCCGCCACTACACCAGTCAATTTGAAAGCCTCAACTATGCCTCCCGCACCTGCAAGGAATCCACCTGTAATGGCTCCCGTCAAAGCGCCAAGACCGATGTCGCCACCGCTTATGGCTGATGTAGCGGCTCCCAGTGCAGCACCTATGATGATGCCGATAATGAGGTCATCGATTCCGAAGATGTGTCCTGTGGGATCAGTGTAGAGTAATGGGTTGTTCCGACAGTATGCATATCGATTAAGGCTCTGCGGGTCACCCGGAGATTGCACAATGGTATCGGGCGTAATAAACCTTCCCAACCCCGGATCGTAGTATCTTGCCCCGAAATAGTAGAGCCTTATTTCAGGATCGTATTCCTGCCCGGTAAACTTGTACGGAAGATCCACCAGCGGGGAGCCTCCGTTTATGCCCTGGTTGGAAAAGATTTCACCGAAAGGATAGTAGGAAACGGCCTGGACGGCCGCCGCATCGCTGGCCCGAGACGCCACCCGCACGCTTCCCAGGTGGTCGGTGTGGTAGAAGTAAAAACCGATTGCCCCCTTGCTGGCGATCCGGCTTCCCCCGGCAAAGATGTGCTTGGTCCCGGCTCCGTTGGTTACTGTGTAGAGACTTCCGATATGAAGGGTGGTAAGAGGCCCGGAAGACTTCGTGGCCCTCTCGCCCTGGTAATCGTAGGTAAAATCGGTGCCGTCGATAGTCGATGCCCGGTTGTCGTAGCCCGACGCCTTGTTGGGAGAGTAGGCGACCTGCTGATCGGTCCGGTTGCCGCCGCTGCAGATCTTGGAGAGGATATTTCCGGCTCCGTCATAGGTATAGTCAATCCGGCCGTAGGGACCGAAGGCCGTTTTCATCCTGTTCATGCCGTCGTATTGAAAACCATGGTCCTGCCCGTGGAGCCTGTCGCTTATAATCACCACGTTCCCATTGCCGTCGTAGACGTCGTAGCCCAGGTCGAGCACGGTGCCATCATGGGGAGTGATGGTAGCAATCTCTTGCAGCCGGCTGGTCGTCTGGTAATAGGTGAAATCGGTTGTGGTTCCGTTTCCGTAAACGATATGCCTTGCCTGGCCCAGGGCGGTATAGTTGGAAAACGGTGCGTAGGTGGTCGAACCCTCGGTCACCGAGGCAAGGTTTCCGGCCCGGTAGTCGTAGTTTACCGTTCCTCCCTGGCCCTCGTTGTCGGGATAGGTGATGCCGGTAATGCACCCCAGGTCGTCGTAGGCCTTGTGGAAGACATAAGGAACGCTGTAGCCCCGGGGGGTTACGGAGTATTCGGACAGCCGTCCCGCATCATCGTAGGAAAAACTGCTCTCCCCCGATTCGTCGGTTACCGTGGTCAGCCGTCCAACTCCGTTTGCCGAACGGAATCGGCAGCCCTGCCCCGTATTTTTCGAAATGGATCGTCCCACGCTCAGCATCTCATTTTTTAGATAATCCAACCGGTTACCTCTTGTCCTCCGGACCCAGGCAGAAAGACTTGCCTGGGCCACCCGCCTAACCCGCCGAAAACGATATCTTCAATCCTTGTCATTCCTGTTTCTGGATTTAATTCTCCAAGAAACCCAGATCAGTATACCGCCGACAATGATCCATGCAATTCCAAAAGGAATATTAAAGCCGGTCAAGTCATACGGTGCTCCAACCACTGGCTCATACAATATTGGCTTACGAATGATAATGAAGCCCAATAACACTAGCATAGCGCCAGCAATAATCCCGCCGATCCTGTTCATCATCTCACCATGGATAATTTTTATATGCCTGCTTAAGAGCGAATCCTGTCATTCCCTGTCATGGCGACGGGGCGGACTGAATGCCGCCCCCTGCCACTATCATTCATTTATATTTCCCCTGCGGCGGGCAGTCCACAGCCTCTGCCTACAGGATACACTCGATGATCCTTGACCGTCTGGTACAAGGTTCTTTTCGATCCGGTCCGTCTTTTTTCTTTAACTGACGATGCCTATCCCACCCGCCATCCGCATCGAGTCACAAATGACCTGCCCGTAATCACACTCCATCCTCAATAGACCGGGACACACAAGCCGCAAATATCGAGAGTCCATTGGGCTGATAGAATTATTGATGTTCATGCCGTGGTAAGTGCGCCGTGGGCTTTGATTTTCCCCAAGAGACCATCTCGAAAGGATAAGGACCGGTCTCAGGAACCAGCCCATCTTCCAAAAAACAGCCCCACCGTGGTAGAGGCAAAATTTTTCGCCCCTATCTGGCGCGTCCGCATCGCCCATGCCTCTTGTGTTGCCAAAATCGAATCGACAGTCTCAATTAGCTTCAAGTTCGACATTCAGGTTCCATTCGTTGACAAGGAATTTAGTGGCAAACTCAGGGGAAGAGCGGCTGAGTTCGATAACCTTTGACTTGAATCCGGGATGTTTGAACCTCAATTCGCAATCATCCAGAAAACCGACATAAAACCCGTGCAAGAAAAAAGACCCGTGGTCATCGGAGGCGGTCTCAAACGGCGGGTCCAATCTCGTTTTCTTGCATGAAGCACCCACCGTTACCCCGGCAATCGCTTCACCGTTCGCTGAACTCCGAATCGTCCCTCTAAACCCATACTGATATCGATCACTCATGAGGGCAAAAAGGCAGCCCGAAGTGACAAGACACAGTACAAGTAAAGCACTGAATTTGATCTTCTTGGACATGCCCGTTCCCCCTATCCCTATTGTGTAAATTGCTGCCACCAGGTCCAAGGACGTGCATAGCCCGGAGGGAGGTCATAATATGTGGGTGCTCCTCCCAGCGTGCCGTATTCCAACATGTGGGTAAACGTAGCCTGGTCAAGGAGATGGGCGGGCAGATACGCTGGTCCCAGCAGATTACTTTGAAATTTACCGTGCCCGTACTCTTCATGAATAGCAATGGTAGGGTCCATTGATCTAGTCTCTGCCCAAACTGCATTTCCGATTGTCAGGGCACCCCTGGAATTGCCCGGATAGACATACATACCGTTTTCGTAAGTGGGTGCCTGAAATCCTGAACCAATCCATCCAACGGCGTTACCGATGAGCATATTCCCGGCTGATCCAGCAGCCCACGCAGCCGCACCCATCGCGGCACCGTGGAGCATATCTCCTCCGGTCATACCAGCAGAAGCCGCGCCAAATGCCGCTCCCGTAAGACTACTGCTGATCATTCGATTCGCTATGCTACCTGCCTGATTTGCAAAAGTAGCCTCTGGTCCTTCCGGGAATATTTTGAGACCGGGGATTGGAAATGCATAGGCTGCGGCAGCAAATGCTCCACCTGTCAGAGCGCCGATGCCGACATTCGAGCCACTGATTCCGGCATTAATCGCCCCGGCTGATGCTCCGGCGGCAGCGTATACGCCCGCAGCACAAACTCCTGTCAGTTGCGCCGCGCCCACAATAGCCCCGGCTCCTCCTAAAAATCCGCCCGTGATGGCCCCCGTAAGTGCTCCCATGCCTATATTCCCGCCTGTAATGGCTGACATGGTGGCTCCAAGTGCAGCCCCGATGACAATTCCGATGATGATGTCATCGATTCCGAAGATGTGTCCTGTGGGATCAGTGTAGAGCAGTGGATTGTTCCGACAGTACGCATACCGATTCAAGCTCTGCGGATCACCCGGCGACTGCACGACCGAATCCGGCGTTATAAACCTCCCTATGGTTGCATCGTAATATCTTGCCCCGAAATAGTAGAGCCTTATTTCAGGATCGTATTCCTGCCCGGTAAACTTGTACGGAAGATCCACAGAACCGGTCTGGGTGTGGATTTCACCGAACGGATAATAGGTGACGCCCTGGACCACGAGGCCGTCGCTTCCTCTTGTTGCGTACCTTAAACTCCCCTGATGGTTGGTGTGGTAATAATAGGTCTGGGAGGTATATTTTGAGGCTATCCTCCTGCCGCCGGCAAAAATGTGCCTGCTTCCCACCCCGGCGGTCACCTCGTAGAGGTTCCCAAAGTAAAGGGTAGTGGTGAGGGCACCGGTTGTCTTTGACGCCCTTTGCCCCAAGTAGTTATAGGTAAATTCAGTGCCGTTTATGCTGGATGGCATATTATCGTAGCTGGAGGCTTTATTCGGGGAGAATGTTATTTGCTGGTCGCTTCGATTTTCAGGCTTTCCGCTGTCGGTTTTGGCAATTATATTTCCGGTCCCGTCGTAGGCAAGGGCAGACGTTCCGTAGGCGCCGGTTGCCGACTTCAGCCGGTCCAGACCGTCATATTGAGAGAAAGTCTGTGTTTGACCGGGGTCCACCTGATCGGTAATGGATGTCAAATTTCCATTATTATCGTAGTTGTAGGCCAGGTCAAGAACGGTGCCGTTCAAGGGAGTGTTGGTCGTCAGCCTTTGAAGCCGGCTGGTCGTTTGGTCATAATAGGCAAGATCGGTTCTCACCTCGTTGGCATATTCAATCGAGCGCGGCTGGCCCAGTGCGGTGTAATTGGTAAAAGTCGCGTAGTCGGTTGCTCCTTCGCTTACCTGGTAGAGGTTCCCGTCCGGGTAGGAGTAGTTCACCGTCCCTCCAAGGCCTTCATTGTCCGGATACGTGATACTCGTTATGCGCCCCAGGTCGTCATAGGTTTTATGGAAGATGTAGGGAATACTTTGGCCTTGGGGAGTCACCGAATAGTCGGTCACCCTGCCCGAAGGATCGTAGGAGAGGGTGGTCATGCCAGACTCATCGGTGACGGTGGTGAGCCTTCCCACGCCGTTCGCATGGCCGGTCTCGTCATAATGGTAGACGATATCCACCACGCCTTCTACGGATGGATAATCTTTTAGGGTCGGCCTGTTCAGTTCATCATATTCAAAATTGATGGTGTTTGATTTGGCATCGGTTTGAGCAATGAGATTTCCGTTCGGGTCGTAATCGTAGGTCCAGTAGCCCATTGACGGATCATTTATGGATCTTTTCCTGGAAAGCGAATCATAGCCGATCAAAGTGGTCTGGCCGGTGCAATCCAGCACCGTTGTGAGATTTCCGAGCGTATCATACCAGTAAAATGTACTGTAGGGAGTCGAGCCGTCGTATTGTGTGATTGTACTGATCCGCCCATAAGCGTCACGCAATTCTTCCCGTTTGTTTTGTTTCGAGTCAAAATAGGTAGTCAAATTTTGGGAATAAGCGATGGTGCTCGGCTGCTGGACGCCCGGATTTTTTGTGCTGGTGAGTCTTCCTAAGGGATCGTTGTACTCGGACTCTACATACCTTGGGCTTTCCGTCCCCTCGAAATATGGAAGCGACTTTTTCCAAACCTTGCCGTTGGAATCATAGATTGTATCCACCCTTATTGTACTGGCACCGCCGTTTGCGGTGGCGCGAGTCTTAATTTCCCTCCCGAACCCGTCGAAGTAGGTGCGTGTCACCACGTCCGGGTTACCAGTTGACGTCGACGAAGAAGACTGGATACACTGATCCTGTGCTTCCCCTTGTCCTAATGTTCCATAGTTGAGATAATAATAATGCATGCTCGGGGGATGAGGATCGGATCCGGGGCTGGGGCCGGTTACCAACGAGAGCCTTCCAAGCTCATCGTATTCATAGTTTGTGATATTCGCGTTAGCGTCAACTTTCTGCTTCGGCTTACTAAACCTGTAATCATATTCAGGAAACTGAATCACGAGTTGAACATTGGAGCTAGTTCTTGGACTTGTTATCGCTGTTTGGAAAGTTTCAGTACTATCGTAAGTAAAAGTAGTTGTGTTATGTCTGGCATCGGTTTGGCTCGCCAAATTGCCATTACTGTAATAAGTATAATTAGTTGTCGGCCATTCATTCTCAGGTTTGTCGTTTAACCAGTATGTTTTGGATTGAACAGAATTAGTCCCAGAAAAGTAGGTGTATATCGTTTTGGAAAGATCAGGCCCCGTGTCGCTCGACCGTGTCCAGACCGTTCTTGGGCGTGATACTAGGTAATATGTGGTGTCATAATCATATTCGATATAATCAATACGTTCGTCGCCATTTAATGATAAATCTCCTTGCTGGCATTTCCATTGGACATTCCCATAGCTATCATAACTCAACATAGTTCTTGTATGTATAGGATTTGGTGTTCCATCATAATTATAATTATCAGTTATATATAGATGGGGGAAGGC
>LUZV01000176.1 GCA_001603765.1 Anaerolineales bacterium Chloro_02
ACTCAGGCCTATTTATTGATTCTTAACCGGACAGCAGTGATCTTTTTAAGGGTGAAACCGCCGCCCGTGGGTTTATTGGGTCTAACAACTTGACTGTTGGCGGGACGGAAAAAAATTTTGAGGCCGGTGTTTTGCTGGACATGGACCTCCCAGCCGAAGCTGCAATGCTCGCAGCATTGGAAGAGGCATGGACCGATTTGCTGCCGGCCTCCTGCCCGGCCACAAAGGTATTGGATGAAACACTCTTAGAAAAACTCATAGCTGACGGCGACGTCGTCAACGAACGTTTCATGAGGCCAGGAAATGGAGACCCGGAAGGCACGCGGGTGGCTGGCGGACGCCGGCCATCGCGATCCGGCCTCGTGGTCAAACCTGAGAGTCCGCTGCCAAAGAAAGCACTTGTCCCTAAAGGTAGGGTGACGGCGGAAACAATCGTGTCGACGGCGACTACTACCACGCCGGCACCTATAGAACCTGCAACAGCACGGGGCCTAGCCATACAGATCAAGCCGCACCATAACGGCGAAATTTTTCTGAGCGTGACCGCTGTTTTGCAAAATCCCGAGTTTTTTAAGTGGCCCTTTACGGGATGGTCGATTCCGAAAAAGGCTGGCAATCTGCCTTATCCGCAGCTCGACCCAGACCCGGTCGTCAACATTACCGTATACGGCGCAACAACAAGCCCGTTGCTCACACTGTTTGCCTATAAGCTCAACACCATTTACTACACAAAAAAGAGCGAAATCCGGATTACGGCTTCGCCCCTAGTCAGTGTGGTACCCGAATACTCTGTGATGATAATCGAACGGGGGGAAGCTCACGGAATCGATTATGAAATAACAATCCATACTCCGGATAGCCCGGACTATGCTGCATGGGTGGCTGCCTGTAACCAGGCAATGCCTAGCGGCGGAAAAGAGCCGCGCAAGTATGGATGGTTTTAGGCTTTACGGAAGAGAATTATTTGGTTTTCGGTAATGGCGTTTTTTATGTGCTTATAACTCTCCGTCGTTACGTCAATTGAAAGCGTCCCATCGACTTTCAAGCCGAGTGCTCGTCCAATGGACGCGATATGCTTGCACGTCTCAATGACCACCCATTCGCCGCCGGCATTGGTCCGGCTATCCCCGACGACATAGAACGCCGGCGCACACGCCTTTAATACGCGGGAGACCTGCGAAAGATTGTCGCGCATATCGATGAAATAACGCCAAAGCAAAGCAGCCATGTTGGCACGACGGAAGCCGACATCACCGTTCTTGTTGGCAGTAAAAATCTGTCGGATAGAAGACACCACACTGTTGGGCAATTGCTCCTTTGCTTCTCGGCCCTGAAGCTCATCCTCCAGACGTTCCTTAATGTTCCTCTTTATCTCACGCGATCCTGTAAGGTTTTCTTCGATGTCCGACCGAACCGTGGACGTAAGGCCCATAACAGCAAGTAAAGACAGGCGGTCCGTGTCTATGTACGGCAAGGCAGTGGCATAAGGGGGGCTGGTGACAACGCATTCAACGGAATCGGGCCCCAGACCAAGCGCCGTCATCGTCTCAGGTTGCCGGGAATCGCCTTGCTTCACGGTCGGCAGAATAACTCGACCTGGCTGACGACCAGCGACAGACCAGTATTTTAGCAAGCGGGAGTGCTGTTGCTGTAGGCGCTCCAAGAAGAGCTCAAAAACGGGAGCATCTTCAAGTGGTTCTTTTCTGCGGCGAATGCGCAAATCCGTCGGGTCCTGCTGGGAGACATCTCGTATGAGACTGCTGATAAGAACTTCGAAGAGGTCAACTAGTGCGGGGTCTCCGAAAAGGCGAGCCTGTACGAGGAGCCAGTTGAGCTTGTAAAGGACAGGCTCCGAAAACCAGTTAAGAAGCTCCGCATGCGTTTCATCCGGAAACTGGTCGAGGCTGGCCTTCACAGCGCCACGACGTCTCGTAATGCGCTCCAGAAGTGACCGCATGGCAAGGTCAGCCACGCTACGAGGGGCACACAGGGTGGCGGTCTTGGCGCGCGCGATCTTCGCGGCTAACGGATTGAAGTCACAGCCATAGGCCGCGAACCCGTTCAACATCCCTTCAAGGAGAAACGTACCGCTGCCACAGAATGGATCGAGCACGCGGCCCCCCAGAGGTGCCCCAGAGATGTTTAGGAGAGACTTGGCGAGTTGCGGATAGAACTTGCCTTTGAATGGATGTAGTCCGTGCGTTGCATATTTGGGGTCCTTACGGCGGCCAGCTTCGGCGTCTCCGTTCTCCAATACCTTTTGCCAGGTAGGATGCGGTTGGACAGTATCACCAATTATGAAGTCCTTTGCGAAGGTCAGCCGGCGAACATTCCAAAGTGCCGGTTGGCTGAGCTTCATCCGAACGGCATTTTTCCCCTGGTTCACATCCGCCTTAGTGTCAGTTAAACTGGTAATTTCCAGACCGCGCAACTTTTCCTCAAACTTCCACATCTTGTAAGCTGGGGGATTGAGCGACACCCATACCGGGCGGTTGGGTTTCTGCAGCACAACAAGCTGTTCGGCCCGCGCTCGTCGGGCAGCCTGAGCAAACGATCTCTTTGTCTGGTGGATGGGCCGATTAATAACGCCAACAACGGACAGGTCAGCTGAACGAGCATTCTCACAGATCGCCTCTGAAGTGGAAAAGAACTTGCCCTTAAACAGAGCGTCACCAACTACGAATACTGCATAGCGGCCCGGTTGAAGTACCTTCGCACACCCCTTCAGGGACAAGGCCATGTCTGCTTGATACTCTTCAAAACCTGAGTCGTTGCGCTGATGACGAAGGTGGGAACCGATTTCGATCTGTGCCAGTTCACGGGGATCAAAACCGAGCCAGAAGAGGCGAAAACGATGATAGAGATGGTAGTCGGTCGCATTTGGGTAGGGCGGGGATGTAACGATTAAATCAACAGAGTTCTCATCAATTTCGGTTGACAGGTCTTTGCGGCTATCGCCGATGAGAAATCTCGCGTCAGCGTATTGAAGGTCAATCGCCGCAATTTCCAGCCGGCGTATGACCGTTTTGAGTACCTCCGAGTAAGCCCTAAGGGTGAGGGTCGGTGTAATGGACTTCGGGACCGCAACGTATCGCGTTTCCGAGTCCTGATTTGAGACACGGATCACAATTCGTGAAAGAGCTAGAAGGGCTGCGTCTCTTGAAAGGTCGCTCGTCGTCTCTTCGATAAGAAACCGGAGGAGCGCGAGTTCGCCGGTCGCTGCTTCGGAGAACCACTTTTCGCTGTTTGGAATGTCGGGAATGTATTTTTGATAACGGGCGATTAGTCTCTCGCTCCATTCGGATCGTCGGGCTTCAGGACTAATCATGTGCCCCTCGACGGCGGCAATCAGTTGCTCAAGATCGGCGCGAACATCTGGGGTCATGAACCCTGTCTTCACTCGGCCGATAATGCTCGACACCGGGTTCGCATCCAATGAAACTGCTCGACGGCCAAGCCGCACGGCCTCGA
The DNA here is from genome assembly GCA_001603765.1 of Anaerolineales bacterium Chloro_02. GTDB lineage: Bacteria > Chloroflexota > Anaerolineae > Anaerolineales > Anaerolineaceae > Mesolinea. Next base: position 3,472 of record LUZV01000176.1, read on the forward strand.
CGGCCGTCGTTGCACTTCCGGCAAACGGATCAAAGACAACGTCACCTCGCACGGAAAGGCTCATGATCAAGCGAGCCGGAATTTGTGGGATGAACTTAGCGGGGTACGGATGCAGGTCGTGAGTGAGGTAGCGTGTGTCGTCGTCAGTGAAAGCCCAATCCTGCGCTTCCAACGTAGCAAACAGCTCCTCGGGATCGTTCAATTCGCCAGGGTCTGTCAGCTCTGGGACACTCTCCGAAAACGGACGGACGGCGTTTGGGATTGAGGTGGTGATCTGCTCCTCTACCCAATCCGCAAGAGTGACACCTTGTGCCCCGATAGAGTTCAAGAGGGCCGTTTTCATGCGATCTGAAGTCTCTACGAGCAGTCGTTGACGCGGCATAATATTGGCTCTTTCCTGTCCTGAGGATGCTTACTTGCATCTTATGCCATTTTCAAGAAAACATCGCAAGAGCTTCGTCGGGGGGCCAGAAAAAAGTTTTCCCAACGCCGCAAGCGGATGGGGCATCAGATGCGACGTGCAAACTTCAAGGTTCGTTCGCAGAAATGCTGGAGTTCTTGGCTATTGATTGCTTCGGTCTCCCATGCCTGATTTGTGTCATGGTGAAACTTGTTGGCGTATTCAAGCAGGTCCTTGAGTTCATTGATATCGTTCTCGGGTAGAATCTCCGTCGGCGTGCCCTTTCTCTGATTGCAGACCCCGATGAAGGGACCAAGGAGAGTGCCGGGAGGGAAAGAAGCCGGATAGGCCACCCGCATGAAGGATTCCAGTATCGGCCGCAGGGCCACCGCTACAGCCCGCTCATCGGCAGGCTGTCCACCCTGAACGTAGGCTGTCACGAGGGCATGGCGTCGGTCATGCTCTGTAATACAGTCCTGATTAACATCCCACGCCCTTAGCGTCGATCCTGTGCCATCGCGCGCAATCGTGATTGCTGAGCGCGGGATCATGGATGGCCCCTGCCACAAGGCGCATAAGAACGCCTTGGAATGAGATAAGACGATTACTTGGCTAACCCGGCCGATCAGCCGGCGTATCTCTTGGACCGTTGTCAAAGCCCGGTGCTCATCCAGGCTGGTCATTGGATCATCTATGACAACAACTTTTTGTGCCAAAAGAGGGTCCTGATCGAGAGATGCAAAGAAGAATGCGAGCGCCAAAGTGTTTCGATCTCCGGCGCTTAGGGTATTCCGGAAGGCCGGGCCGCCGGCCGGATCAGTGAGGGAAACGGGCACGTTATTGATCAGCAGGTTGTACGTGCATGATGACCCTCCCCGGTGGTTTACGGAGCAAACGCTATTAAGCCGAAAACCTGCGTTGAACTTTTGCAAGTAGGTATTTATCGCGGATTCATAGGCCGGAAAGACAGCCTGCCGATACCGGTCCAGGGCCTCGCGCGCCTGGTCGCGCTGCCCCTCGGTAATCTTCTTCGCGGCTTTCTGGTCAAGATACGCCTGGCAGAGGGGACCCATCACCGGGCTGTAACGGGCTTCGACAGCCTTGAGCTTCGCTAGGTCCGCCGTGAGGGTGGCGACGTTCGCCACGGCTGCCTTTTCCTTGACGATGCGAATTTGTGCATTGGTAGTTTGAAGCGCATTGGAAACGGCGGCCACGGCGGTTCGGAATTTCTCATAATTGGCGATTGCCTCAGTCGCACTGGATGGGAGAGCAATGGGATCAAGCGGGGCCGCCTGTTTAGTTCGCAGGACCTCGATAACCGCTTCCCGCGCTGCCTTCCAGGTGCGCGCGACCGCCGCCGTATCGATAGCTATTTCGGGAACATCAAGAAAAGTCTTCCAGAACTCCCGGCCTTGTACGGCGATTCGAACGGCCCTCTCAAAGGCGGCTGGAGTATCACCGCCATGCGTTGTGTGGATTTGCTTTATTATGTCAGCGATAGCGGTTTTAAGGTTTGCGTAGGCCTGGCTAAAATATGCTTGGTAATGGGAAATAACGGGGGAGCCGCGCAGGTCTTGGGCACAAAAGGGACAAACCTGATTCTGCCGGCCAGCGGATGCCGACGCTATCCTTGGTATTCCATTGCCGACCCAGGCCTCAGCTTTTTCGCCCAAAGTGGCGAGGTGGGCCTGCACTCGGTCCGCCGTCGCCGTTTCCAGCCCCGGCAGATCACGTGCCAGCAGGGCTGTGAGGGCCGCAGTATCAAAAGCGGGCAGGGAAATAGGATTGAAAAGAGGTTGCTGTTGCACTGGCGCTGCTGATCGTGCGGCCGCAAGATTTCGTTCGGCATCCTGGATAGCTTGGGCAATTCTTGGGTTGGCCCGTAAGGCACAAAATTGGTCCACCGTAAGCGGTCCCCGCACTGTAGCTGGGATTGCATCAGCCGCCGCCCTAACAGCGCGATTATGTTCCTCGATTTTAGCGACGTAGGTTTGCACCGTAGAGTTGAGGGTGACGCCGCGCGCACCCAGGATCAGCTCGTGCAGATTCTCCCTATGCTCGGCCACAATCTCAATGCCGGAGCACACATTTTCCGCGACAAACATATCATCGAAGACCGCCAGATGTGGCAGGGTGGCCGACCATGCTCCGTTCTGCAACATGAGAGGCGAGCTACCGGCGAGGTTCAGGACGACATGGGGCAGATGTTGTGCAGGAAGCCGTTGCCGAGCAGCAATTAACCCAGCATCGCCCGATTGCAAAGACCTAAGGATAGCCGCCAACGTAGTTTTACCTCGACCGTTCTCGGCGTGAAGCAGGGTCAATTTTGAGAAGGGAAGCTGCGCCCCGGACGCGACGGAATCAAATACACCCACATTACGCAAAAGCTGAATCTTCTCGATCATAAACTTCCCCCGTACACGGCTCGGTTAGGAAGAAACTTCCAGGAGCGCCTCGGCCAGCGCTATTTTTCCGGGCGGCACAATGGACATCAATGGCTCCTCGAATTCTGGCGGCAAAACAAACCAGGTTGGCATCCCTCGTGATTGCGGGTTCCCGGCCGGACGATCTTTCGTTCCGTTCCACCTAACGGCCAGCCGCCGTTCGCCGTCCCATTCCCCAACAGCCAAAGACCATCTACCTTCCTTCTCGCTGCTTTCGCCCTGATCAACCAGCACCTGAATCAGAGTCCAATGCTCACGTGGTGATCTGGCTTGTTCCGGCTTGATGTATGCCATGGTATCCTCCTTGATATACTGTGACCATATCCTACATCAAGATGGATTGGAATGCACGCATTAAGTTGAATACTGCTTCTGCGATCATACACAATTTCATGAACAGGCCGGTGCCTTCATTCACGCTACAAGGACCTTATCATCCACAACGAAAAGATGGCACGAGGGGGACCATGGCTACGACCCAGAGGAACACTTTGGAATGCCGGAAAGCGCCATCCAGGCCGTTTTCGACTCCCACCAGGGCTTGCTCCGTGGCGGGATGTATGTCCCGACCAAAACCGAAGTCGTCACTATGGAGCAATTTGACGACGTTCATCTTTCTGGAATGACTTGAATATTAGAGCAGGATGCAGTTTTTGTGAAATGCAATATTCCGACCATGTCAGGTGTGTAAAAAGTTGTAGTAAAATTGATTACATTAGGTATTCGGTTTCCACTATCGAAGG
>LUZV01000177.1 GCA_001603765.1 Anaerolineales bacterium Chloro_02
CGAGCGGATTTTCATACTTAGACCTTCTGACTGCGCTGGCGCAGAACCTCAAACATCAGCACACTGGCGGACACAGCCGCGTTGAGTGATTCAGTCTCTCCAACCATCGGTATGCGCACACTGCGGGTTGCCAGCGCGCGACCTTCGGGGCTGATGCCTTCCGCTTCGCCGCCGATTAACAGCGCGGTGCGCCCGCGTAGGTCAGCCTGCCAGAGGCTTTCCTGCCCGCGCATATCTGCATGGAAAACTGTCATCCCATCCACATAGGCAGCGATGGCTTCCCAGGGCCACTGCAGTAGCGGCAAACGGAAATGCGCGCCCATGCCCGCCCGCACGACCTTTGGCGCCCAAACGTCCGTGGTACCGGGAGGCAGACAGACCGCCTGAACGCCGGCGGCATCGGCTGAGCGTAAAATCGCGCCAAGGTTTCCAGGGTCGCGCAGTTGATCCAGAATAACCACAAAACCTTGACGCGCCGGTTGAGAAAGTTCAGGAAGCTCAAATATGCCTAAAATTCCCTGGGATGAGTCGGTGTCGCTGAGGCTGTCAAAAAGCTTATCGTCAACCTCAAACGCGTGTTGGGTTGGCTTAATCTGCTCCAAAACCAACCGCGCCCGGGGCGTCAGGCTGGTTTTATAGAGGATGAACCGCAGCGGAAAAGCCGAAGCCAGCCCGTCTTCGAGCAGGCGCGCGCCTTCGGCGGCAAAGGCGTTATGTTTTCGGCGGGCTTTGCCCTGTTCAAGCAGGCTCCGAGCCAGTTGAATATTGGGATTTTTTGGAGAACTCAGAATCTCGCTGGGCATACAGTCATTATAACGGTGTCGGGGCATCCGGTTGAACAGATTTGAACTCAACACGCGCTTTTCCTTCCGCGCTGATAGTGAGGACGGCATATTGGGAGCGGAACTGATTGCGCCGCTCGGGGTAGCTGACGCCGGGGTTGATGAAGCGCTTGCCAGCCATAAGTTCATCCTGACGAGCGTGTATGTGCCCGTAGATGATCACATCCGCCAACGGATACTTTTCGGCGAGTTTCGTCTGAAATTGACGATGTCCACTCATTGTTCCGAACAAGAAAAGGATTACATAATTCCAAAACCACTGCCAGATGCTGATATGACCGTGAGCCAGGGTGATATTGAGACCGTTGATCTGATAATGATAATCCAACGGCAGGCGGTACCCCAGGAACCAGTCGCGGTTGCCCTGAACGGCGTCGGTGGGCGCGATTTGCGCGAGGCGTTCAACCACCTCCGGCAAGCAAACATCACCGGCGTGCAGGATGCCGTCTGGTTTTTCAGCTTCAATCGCGCGTAAAAGGGCAGGATCTAACGCGTTTGTGCGGTCTCCCACATGGGTGTCAGCCAAAATAAGGATACGTTGGTCGGCAGGCATGCGAGTAGGTCTAACGCGGCTTTTTCAGAAAACCAAAGTATCCCACCAACAACAGCCCCACCAGGCTGACCGCTGCCATTGTCAGACCAACTTTTTTGCTGTCTCCAAAGAGGAGCTGACCGGTTGAAGGCGGCAAGGTGGCGGTGGGGGTAGGCAGAGGCGTCTTGCTGGGGATTGGCGTGCGGCTGGGCACAAAAACCGTCGGTTGAGGCGTAGTGGGTGATAAGGTCGGGGTCGCGTTGCTGGTTGGTGTTGGGGTGTTCGCACGGCGGATAAGCAGGAGCTGACCGATGTAGACCTCATGCGCCTCAGGGCTGTTGCCATTCAGCACCATGATATCACTGCCTAGGATGCCATAAGCGGCTGAGATAACCCAAAGGCTTTCGCCTTCCTTTACCAGGTGATAGATAGAGCCGTCCGGATGAGGGGTTGAGGTGAGGATGCCGTAAGTGTTTGGGGTAGGGTTTTGCGCCAGAGTGTTCCCTAACGGCAGAGCAATCATCAGCACGCTGAAAATCACGACCAAGAGTTTCATCCATTTCATGGGCATTATTATAGCTGTTTTGGCAAAGCTGTTCAGGAAGGGTTTAAGATTGCCAATCTCCGGGTAAGTGAATGGTAAAATTAGCCAGATTGGCTTACAGTGAGCCGGAGAAGAGGTCAGAATGTTAGATGTGAAATTATTCCGGGATAATCCCGATTTTGTTAAACAAGGGCTGGCTTTGCGCCAGATGGACGGCGCGATTGTGGATGAGGTGATCGCGCTGGACGAAAAGCGGCGCGCCTTGATCCTGGATGTAGAAGGAAAGAAAGCAGAACGCAACGCCGTCAGCAAAGAAATCGGGCGGATGAAGAGCAAAGAAGAGCGCGAGGAGAAAATCAGCGCCATGCGCGATTTGGGCGATGAGATTGCCGCGCTGGATGAAAGTTTGAAACAAGTGGAATTGGCGCTTTACGACACAATGGCGAGTATCCCCAACATTCCCGACCCAGACGTCCCGGTTGGACCAGACGACAAGCACAATGTGGTATTACGCACGATTGGCGAACCAAAGCACTTTGACTTTGAGCCAAAACCGCATTGGGATTTGGGAACCGTGCTGGACATCATCGACTTTGACGCGGGTGTGAAACTTGCGGGAACGCGTTTTTATGTGCTCAAAGGCGCGGGAGCACGCCTGGAACGCGCTTTGATCTTCTGGATGCTGGATCTGCACATCCGCCAGGGGTACAAAGAGTTTTATCCGCCGTGGATGGTTAAGGAAGAGGTCATGTTTGCCTCCGGGCAGCTTCCAAAATTCGCGGATAACCTTTACCGAGACCACCAGGAGGATTTTTGGTGGGTGCCGACTGCTGAAGTGCCGCTGACTGGCATGCTGATGGGCGAAATTCTGGAAGAATCCGCCCTGCCGATGAACTTGACTGCCTACACTGCTTGTTTCCGGCGCGAAAAAATGAGCGCCGGCAGGGATGTTCGAGGCATTAAACGCGGGCATCAATTTGACAAGGTTGAAATGTACAAGTACTGCCTGCCAGAAAACGCCGAACAGGAGCTGGAAAAGATGGTCGCGGACGCCTGCGCCACTTGCGAAGGGCTGGGGCTCACTTACCGCGTGATGAAGCAGTGCACAGGCGACCTGAGCTTTGCTTCTCACAAGACTTACGACGTGGAAGTCTGGGCTCCCGGCTGCCAGGAATGGCTTGAGGTTTCGTCCGTTTCGAACGTGGGGCAGTTCCAGGCAAGGCGGGCAAATATTAAATATCGCCCGGCAGACGGATCCTCGCTGCAGTATGTTAACACCCTCAACGGATCGGGTTTGGGTCTGCCGCGCACGCTGATTGCCGTGCTCGAAAACTACCAGCAGGCAGATGGCAGCATTGTGGTGCCAGAGGTTCTAAAACCGCTGATGGGAGGGATTGAGGTCATCCGATGACGCCGAATTGGGTCAAAATCGCCGTGGGGGTTGTTAGCGGCATTTTGAATCTGGTCGGCTTTTTTGGCCTCTTTTTGGTATTCTTCCCGGGGCTGACTGTCAGTTGGGTTGGTCACCTGATTTGGGTCATTTATGTGGGCTTTAATAGCGGGCACTCGCCGCTGCAGCATGGTCTGACCATCGCGTTGTTCGTCTTCAACACCTTACTCATGCTGGCTGGCTCAGTGCTGGACAACATCCTTGGAGCCAAAAAAACGCGCGACGCTGGCGTGCCCTGGTGGGAGATTCTGGTGAGTCTGCTTGGCATGCTGATCGGCGGGATTTTCCTGACCCCGTTTGGGGGCATCGCGACCGCGCTGGGGCTTTTATACCTGTTGGAGTACCGCCGGTTAGGGCAGGATCGCGAAAAAGCCTGGGAGGGGACGAAAGCGCTGGCGTTTGGCTACGGTCTGGCGGCGTTCATTCGTTTGATCCTGGGCGCGGTGATGGTTGGGGTCTGGCTGGTGACGGTGATATTTTTGTAGACCGATTTTCGTTGTGGCCAGGTTGTGCGACGGTAGTTGGGTGAAGCAGCACAACACAATCATTGCGCAATTAAATTTTGAAGCGCAACTCAACAGATTCTGTAGGGAATAAGCCTGCCTATTCCTCTTCAAAATTACGGGAAATAGGGTAGGGGCGAAGCATTCATAACCAATGCGTTCAGATAACCGGCGAAGGTTTGTTTGGAATGCTTCGCCCCTACGGTAGATAGGGGTCATGCCCGCGAACCCTTGCCATTCCAGTGTCCGATAGGGCATGGTTTCAATAAATGGATGTTATCTGGTCGGCGAACGATCGTTACGTCAGGTTGAAAACCGCAACCTGACCTACATCGATGCGGTCGTAATCCAAAAAAGACCCCGATCTCGCCGGTCTCCTGACCGAGCGAATGGCGGCTAAATGCCTAGCATGCTCAGGAGACCATGCAAGAACAAGACATCAGGATTGTTGGGTTACACGATTTCGTCGATCCACCCAATTTGCGAAATGACGGCAATCAGGGTAGGGGCGAAGCATTCTTAATCGGTGCATTCAGTTAACCTGCAGAGCTTGGGTTGGAATGCTTCGCCCCTACAGTAGATAGGGATCATGACCGCGAACCCTTGCCGTTCCAGTGCCCGATAAGGCATGGTTTCAATAAATGGATGTTATCTTGTCGGCGAACGATCGTTACGTCAGGTTGAAAACCGCAACCTGACCTACATCGATGCAGTTGTAATCAAAAAAAGCCCCGATCTCGCCGGTCTCCTGACCAAGTGGGTGGCGGCCAAATGCCTAGCATGCTCAGGAGACCATGCAAAAACAGGAAATCAGGATTGTTGGTTTACACGATTTCGTCGATCCACCCAAACCACAACAAAAATCATTCAACGATTATTTTTGCCTTGCCTGGCGGGCGAGGAAGAGCGCGATCGACCCCGCGACCGCGGCATTGAGCGAGTCCAACTTGCCGTATTGCGGCAGGCTCATCAATTCATCACACTTTTTCCGCACCAAATCCCGCAAGCCTTCGCCTTCATTCCCCACCACCAAAGCCGTCCCGCCGTCCAGGCGCAGTTGGCTCACGGGGCGCGCCTTTGGTGAAGCGTCCAACCCGTAGACCCACACATCATTAAGCGCTTTCATGCGGTCAATTGCCTGGGCGAGGTTATATTGGGCGATCAGCAGGTGTTCTGTGGCGCCGGACGAGGCATGTACCACGGCAGGGGTAACCTGAGCCGCCTGAGAGGACGGAATAACCACCCCATGCACGCCCATCAGTTCTGCCGTGCGCAGAAGCGACCCAAGGTTCTGCGGGTCCTGGATCAAATCCAGGAGCAAGAAAAAGGGCGGTTGGCCGGAGACAGCCGCTTTGGCAAAAAGGTCTTCCAAAGCGGCATACGGGTATTCGCTGGTCTCGAGCGCGATACCTTGATTGCGGCTGTCGATCGCGTCCAGTTGTTGGCGTTGGGCTTCAAGCACCTGCACCTTGCGTTCCTGAGCCATGCGAATAATCTCAGGCAGATGACCGTCCAGCTTGACGCCGCGCAGAAGCAAGAGCCGAAACACATGCCGGCGCCTGGCACGCAGGGTTTCATAAACCGGATTGCGTCCGGTAATCCATTCTTTCACTTTTGTTCCCAGCTCCAGGTCGTGCCGTCTTTGCTGTCTTCCAGAATCACGCCGAGGGCTTTGAGCTGGTCGCGCAGCTTATCGGAAAGCGCCCAGTTCTTTTCAGCGCGCAGGTCGCGCCGCAAACTGACCAACAGATCGATGAAAGGATCAGCGGCGTTGGCGCTGCCGGTTTGCTCTTCAAGCTGGAGTCCGAGCACGCTGGTCAACTCGTTGAAGACGTCCAGAGCGGGCTTAAGCTGGCTCTCAGCCGCGCCATCCGCGCGTGCCTGATTAAGGTGGCGCACGAGCTCAAAAATCGCGGCTAAAGCGGCGGAGGTATTGAAATCGTCGTCCATGTTCTCTTTGAAAGCGCGCCGCGCGCTCTCAGCGGCAGCAAGCAGAGCCTGGGCTCTGTCATCAGGCAGACCCGCAGCCCCGGGCAGGGCAGGTTTTTTGGCGTTCAGCAAGCGGCGATAGGTTTGCTCGGTCTGTTCAATGACTTCGTCGCTATAGCTCAGCGGGCTGCGGTAGGAACCGTTGAGCACCCACAAGCGCATCACATCGCCCGGGTGCTCACTGAGAAATTGGTCTATGGTGATCATATTGCCCAGAGATTTGGACATTTTCTCGGATTTTAGCCCGAGCATGCCGTTATGCATCCAATAAGTGGCAAAGGTTTTATGGGTAATAGCTTCGGTCTGGGCGATCTCGTTCTCGTGATGCGGAAAGATCAGGTCGTTCCCACCGCCGTGGATGTCGATCTGTTCCCCCAGATGCGCCATGTTCATCGCCGAACACTCGATATGCCAGCCGGGGCGACCCTTGCCCCAGGGGCTATCCCAGGCAGGTTCGCCGGGTTTTGCGGCTTTCCAGAGGGCGAAGTCCATGGGATGTTCTTTGCGATCATCCACCTGGATGCGCGCGCCGGCGTTCATTGTCTCCAGTCGGCGCCCAGAAAGCTTGCCGTAGTCCGGCTTGGATTCAACCTTGTAATAAACGTCGCCGTTCACCACATAGGCTGAGTTGTTTTCAATCAGTTGGCTGATCATCTCGATGATCTGCGGCATGTCCTCGGTTGCGCGCGGGTTTTTGGTGGCAGGCAGGATGTTCAGCGCGTCCAGGTTAGCTTTGTACTGGTCAATATACTGGTTAGCCAGCTCGTAAGGGTCGCGCCCAAGTTCATTGGCTTTATTGATGATCTTGTCGTCCACATCAGTAAAATTCATGACAAAATTGACATCATAACCGGAATATTCGAGATATCGGCGGACGATATCAAAAACCAAAGCCGACATCGCGTGCCCGATATGCGCTTCGGCATAGACGGTCGGTCCACAGACGTACATTTTAACCTTGCCCGGTTCGAGGGTCTTAAAATCTTCTTTTGCGCGGCTGAGGGTGTTATAAAGTTTCAGGCTCATGATTCCTACTTTCAGTCATGGGTTGGTTTGGCGAAAATCATCCGTCCGGCTGACGTTTGGAGGATTTTGGTGACGGTGACTTCAATCTGTTTGTGGAGATAGTGCTGCCCATTTTCAACTACTACCATCGTACCATCTTCCAGGTAACCCACGCCCTGGTTGTACTCCTTGCCTTCCTGGATCACGTCAATCTGGAAGTTCTCACCCGGCAGGATAATAACCTTCACCGCGTTGGCGAGGTCGTTAATATTCAACACCTTTACGCCTTGCAGCTCGGCTACCCGGTTGAGGTTGTAGTCGTTGGTGAGGATTGGGCAGGTCATCTGGCGCGCCAGGAGAACAAGCCTGTCGTCCACTTCCCGCACACCTTCAACGTCGATAT
>LUZV01000178.1 GCA_001603765.1 Anaerolineales bacterium Chloro_02
CGGCAGCGTCAGATGTGTATAAGAGACAGAAATAGAATTCCGAAACCCTGTAATTTCCTGCCCTTTTCCCATCCTAAGGATCAATTAATCTCATTATAGGGTTGTTTAATTTATTCGTCAGGAATTTCCACATTATCACGCGGTGCAAGTCCTGCCGCTAATGTGTTTTTTCGGTACAATTAATATCGGCAAATGGGTAAAGACATGACGCAACCTTTTGATTCTTTAGGCACCTTACTTAAACTCGTTTCACCCTGTCTGTCTGCCCGTCAGCAATTTGCCCTGCTTGATGAGCTCGACATTCGCCATTGGAGCGCGCTGTTTTCCGAGGCGGAACGTCAGGGCGTCACACCTTTGCTCTATCCGCTGCTGACTAAGCTCGAAGCCAGCCATGCACTCCGCGTTCCCATTAAGGATCTTCTTTATCAAGACTTTATGTCCACTGCGGGGCTAAATCTGCTCACCCTGCGCGACGCTGAAATCCTCCTAACCACTCTGAGCAAAGCGGGCATTCCAGCCGCGGGTCTGAAGGGCGTCTATCTGCTCGAAGCAGTTTATGGCAACGTCGGTGTGCGGACGATGACAGATATTGATATTCTGGTCAAGAAAAAAGATCTTGCCGGCTGCATCGCCTCCATGAAAGAGCTCGGCTATCACCCCAACACCTACTTCAGCCTCGATGATGAAAATATCGACACCAAACATATCCCCCCTATGGAAAAAGAAAGCGGCTGCGCTGTTGAAGTTCACTGGACGCTGCTCGAAGAGAATGAGCCCTTCACAATTAACCCTGAAGCCTTATGGGATCGTATGCGGTCGGCAAAAATTGCCAATGTGGAAGCCCTCACTTTGGGCGTGGAAGACCTGATCCTGCATCTCTGCCTTCACCTTACTTACCAACATTACCTCAAACTGGGTTTGCGCGGTCTGCTGGATATCGCTTTGGTTATTCACAAATTCAGCGGGCAAATCGATTGGCAGAAGCTCACCCAGATCGCCAGATCTTGGGGTTCCGAACGGGCGACAGCCCTCACGCTGCAGTTGGTTGAGACGCATCTTAGCGTCCCGATCCCAGAGGAGGTTTATTCCGCGCTGCTTCCAGAAGGACTCGACCCTTTTATTTTAGAGGAGGCATGTTCGCAGCTCCTGAATCGTGTCAGAACGGAAGATCATTTCACGCCTGATCTGGTGGAATTATCAGAAGCCCAAAATCCTCTTTTAAAGATGAAGATTGGGCTTCAGAGGGTGTTCATACCGCGCATGGCGCTCGCGAGGCTCTACAATGTTGCGCCAAATTCACTGAAAATTATGGGATACTATTTCGTCCGTTTAAAATACTTAATCAAACATTATGGAAGGACGCTTCTCCGCCTTCAGCGTGGCGCAGAAGGAACAGAATCCGCCCTCCGTCAAGCTGAAACAGCGAACTTCCTGCACACCTGGATGACACCAAACGCTGAGTAAAATCATTTGACCTTGCTGACAGCCTCATCCAGCTCAGTGATCTCAAAAACCGCGCTTATATCTTCTTATTCTTTGACAACCAGCGCAAATGCCTTCTATAGAAGTTGAGTATCGGCACCAGCTTCCTTTCCCGAGACAGACGCGCGATTAGCCGCCTTTCAGGACCCAATCCTAAATGAAGGCTCTTGCCGTTCCGCTCAATCCGGCTCACCCGCCCCAGAACATCCGCAAAACTGATCCAGCCATCACTCTGAAGGTTGACATTATCGCCCTTACATAATAATTTCTCATCTTCAGCACAAACAAGTCTATGCGCGAGAACTTTCCCGTCTCGCGGGTGAACGTACACGAGGATATCGCCCAGCCGGATCTGCGACCTGTCAATAGGCGAAACGAAGATTTTATCCCCGGAATGGATAAAAGGCAGCATGCTATGACCTGGCGCGTTGAAACTGATGGTCGTTCCATCGGCAAGGGTCGCGCGGATTAAACCCGCGAGCTCATCCGAATCGAGCGTGTATTTTTCAACTTGTGGTTTGTTGTTTTCCATCGCTATCGCAATTTATTCCTGGTTTATTTCCCGGCAATTAGCTGGGCGTTCAATGATAGCCCGACTTCCACAAAATCCAAAGCGCCCTTCTCTCGACCCGGTAAAAACACCGGAGGAATTAAGTTTCCACCAGAAAGTCCCATCAATTTCGCCGGCGTGCCATTCACCCTTCACCTGACTGCCTTGCTCGAAGATGTCACCCTTGAAGTAATACTGGATACCTTCAATCGATGCCGTGCCTTTCATGCCCAACCCTGCCACTTGAATGGTCATATCAGACGCGAAATATGTGCCGTTCGCGGCTTGATACCAGATATGCCAGATTCCATCCCACAACGAAGCGCTCGCGGTTGCTGCAGGTGTCTGCGTTGAGCCCGCAGGGGTCAGACTCGTGATGGGATAGCCGCCCTGATCGGGTGGCGGTTCAGTCTGGTTGATCTCAGGTTCCGGAGAGCTGTTTGGGGTGGACTCGGGAGGTTGACGCGTTTCTTCAGGTTCTCTGCTGGCAGATTGAGTCGCCTTAGTTGTTGGGGTTTGGTGGGTTGCCACCACATCCCCACGAAAAACTTCGGGTTCTCCTCTTTGCGCGCATCCGAAAAGCAGCAGCAGTGCCAGCAAAATTAAGATTTTTCGGTTCATCGAATCGGATTTTATCATGGAAAAATTGCAGGACTGCAAGACGCGTTGGGGGTGAAATGACCGCAAACTGCATATCTTTGCATACCGCCTGCTTCATCCCCAATATGAACGAGCCAATACATCTGCCCTTCACCTCAATTGGCTGTCTAAAAGGTAATAGCCATAATTTCCACGGTTAAATGCGTCTGACCAATTCGCTAGTTAAGCAGGATCAGGCGTTTAACTTAAGAAACCCCACTTGTTTAATCACCGAGCAATCGCGCCAGAGCCTCAACCACGCCCTCGATCACCCACTCCTGCTGCTGATCGCTCATGTCGGGGAAGAGCGGCAGAGTCACTTGCCTTCGCGCGACCCGTTCAGTCATCAAGAGCGTTTCGCCTTCCTGACGATAAATCCTAAAATGATGCGCTGGTGGGTAATGAAAACTGGTCTGTATTCCTCTTTGCTTCAGCTGCTCCCGAAAGGCTTCCTTTTCAATACCTTCTGGCAGTAGGATCGGGAAGATATGTTGGCTGCTTATTCCCCGCTTCTCGCCAAACGGCAGCCCAATCGCCGGACACTGCTCACTCAGCGCCTGGCGATACCGCTGCACAAGCTCATCCCGCCTGGCATTCCCGGCAGGCAATTTCTTTAGCTGTTCGCTCCCAATCGCCGAGCGAATCTCATCGATGCGGTAGTTGTAGCCCAGGTCCACCACATCGTAGCTGCTGGCATGCCCCTGGTGTCGATCCCACGTCAAAGTGGTCATGCCGTGTGAGCGCAGAATGCGCACTTTATCTGCCAAAAGGTCGTTATTGGTCACGAGCATACCGCCCTCGCCCGTTGTCAGATTCTTATTCCCAAAGAAGCTGTAGCAACCCATATCGCCCCATGTGCCCAGCGCCTTTCCGTCCAGGCTGGCACCGATCGCGTGAGCTGCGTCTTCGATAACCGCCAGATGATACTTTTCGGCTATGCGCAGGATTGCAGACATGTCGCAAGCAAACCCGGCATAATGCATCACCATGATCGCCTTGGTGCGCTCAGTAATTTTTTCTTCAATCGATCGCGGGCTGACACACAGCCAGTCCTCGCTTTCGATATCCGCAAAGACGACCTTAGCGCCGGTGTAGCGTATCGCGTTCGCCGAAGCAACAAAGGTGAGCGAAGGCACGATCGCTTCATCCCCTTCGTGCAGCCCCGCTGCCAGACATGCCAGATGCAGCGCAGCTGTAGCGTTATTAACCGCGAAGGCATGCTTAGCCCCAACAAAGGCAGCCAACTCCTGTTCAAAAGCCTGCGTCACCGCCCCCATCGTTAACCAGCCTGAGCGTAAAACCTCAAGAACGGCTTTTTCTTCTTCTTCACCAAGCCTGACATCCGCCAACGGAACGCGCCAATCCATCGTTACTCCATTAAAAACTGAGATCGCATACTTTCAAAGTCTTCATTTGCAGCGAGGTAATCATCCTGATTCCCTAAATCCCGCCAATACCCATCATATGGGAAACACATCACTGATTCATTCGCGTCCAACAAGGCATTGACCAAGGTGGGAAAGTCAAAATACTCACCTTTTGGAATATACTTCAGCACCTCCGGTTCAAAAACATAAATCCCCATACTTACCAGGAAGTTCATCTTTGGTTTTTCGATATAACCAGAAACCCTGTTAGAATTTTCCTCATTTTCGATAACCCCAAGGTTGATTTGATGCGTTCGCTTATGGCTGGCGATAGTACAAACTGCTTTTTGCTCTTTATGGAAACTGATTAACCGATTGAGATCGAGCAGGGTCAAAATATCCCCATTCGATACCAGGAAGGTGTCCGATAAGCCTTGAATAAATGCCAGCGGACCAGCCGTGCCAAGCGGCTTCTCCTCGTAGGCGTAATCCACTTTCAGCTTATAGCGGGAACCATCTCCAAAATAAGACTGCATCAGGCTCGCGAGGTGACCGACAGCCAGCGTGACCTCTCGAATGCCAGCCCGGCTCATCTGACCCAGCAATATTTCGAGGATCGCCCGATCTCCAATTGGCATCATCGGCTTCGGTAAAATATGTGTATAAGGGGCAAGCCGTGTTCCCTTGCCGCCAGCCAATACTACTGCTCTCATTTCTCCGCCTTGTTTTCAGTTTAAAGAAATTATACATTCGAATCAAAAATGCCGTGGTTACGGCATTATTAATTTTCAGGCTTTGCGGATTACAAGCCGTATTTATCCGGTTGATAGAGATCCATATGGGCGCTTATCCATTCGATCGTGCGCCTCAGCCCCTCTTCCATCCCGACCCTAGGCTGCCATCGCAGCATGTCTTTGGCTTTTTGATTATTCGATATTAATCTCATCACTTCAGATTTTTCAGGGCGTATGCGTTGGGCTTCAACTTCAATTTCCGGGTTTCTTCCCATCAATTTAAAGATGAGCTCAGCCACCGACCCAATGCTAACTTCTTCACCTGTGCCGAGGTTATACGTCTCGCCATTCCAAAGTTCAGTTAAGCCAGCACTCAGAAAACCTTCGACGGAATCATCCAGGTAAGTGAAGTCGCGCAGCGCCTCCAGGTTGCCCAGTTTCACCACGTTCCCGGCCAGAGCTTGCGTGATTATCGTGGGGATAACCGCACGGTTGCTTTGCCCCGGTCCGTAGGTATTAAACGGACGCACTGTGACCGTCTGAACATCAAAACTGCGATAGTAGCTCTCAACCAGCTTGTCCGCTGCGATTTTGCTGGCGGAATAGGGTGACTGGGCTTGCAAAGGATGGTTTTCGTCGATCGGAACCTGTAGAGCTGTGCCGTAAACCTCACTGGTAGAAGTGTGGATGAGCTTTGCTCCGGTTTTCCGGCAGGCTTCAAGGATATTCATGGTGCCAAGCAAGTTAGT
>LUZV01000179.1 GCA_001603765.1 Anaerolineales bacterium Chloro_02
GCGCGGGAGGTGGGGATTGACCAGGTTTTTGCCAGTTTATTACCAGGGGACAAGCTGACGAAGCTCAACGAACTCAAGCAAAAATATGGCCAGGTGGTGATGGTTGGAGACGGAATTAACGATTCACCAGCGCTCGCGCAGGCTGATATTGGTGTGGCAATGGGCGGCGCAGGCAACGCTCAGGTGCTTGAGACTGCGGATGTGGTCTTGATGAACGATGATCTGAGCCGGCTTCCGTTTGCGATCCGGCTGTCCAGACAGGTTAATCGGCTGGTACAGCAGAATGTGATCATCAGCATTGGAGTAAAGGTGTTAGTGGCGATTGCCGCGATGGCTGGCTTAACCCCGCTGTGGGTGGCTGTGTTTGCGGATATTGGCATCTCGCTGATCGTGACCTTCAATGGACTGCGCATCCTGCGCTTTGAAGGTGAAGCAGCTTAATTTGGGACAAAGGTTATGTCCCAAACACCTTCTTCGATCATGCTCATACGGGAGGTTGTGCTTGCAAATGTGATCCAAGTCTGACCCGGCTTCAGGTGATACGAGTTACCTTGTTTGTCAAAAAACTGAAAAGGCTCGTCCAGACCTGGTGAAAACCAGGTTCCGTAGGTCATCTTCCCATCGCGCAGCAAAATGGCAGCTTGGGCGCGGTCTCCCTCGCGGAAGTCGATATCAAAAAAAGCCGGATTGTATTCGATATAGTCCGCAAGCAAAATCAGAACATTCTCAAACATTATTGGTTCCTGACTGTCGCGGTCAAAGGTTTGGCTCAGGGTGTATTTACCATTTTCATCCTGAAAATCCTGCCAGAGTTGATAGCCGCCATAAATTCTGTCGTAGCGCCAGTCCATCACGGAAAAATCAGCATACATGTAGCTAACGCGCATGGCGACTTCATCCCAATTTTGGATTTTTTTGCTGAAAAACAAACCTGGCAGCCGCTCGATCGCTGTGTCGATTTTTTCTTTTTGTTGATATTCGCGTATCGCGGCTGTATCCACCACCGTATTTCCGCCCTGCGCTTTGGTTTCAGTGCAGATGCCGGGGCAAGGCGCGAACCCTCGGTAAAAGACCCGATCGGGCAGCGACTTCTCGAATACGCCTTCAACCGTGGGTGGGGCGCTGGCAACAACCAGGGATGCCTCATAATGCCTTGCCAGGCGCGCGTCTACCACTCGCCCGGGAGCCAACGGTCCAACCGCCTGGGCATTTCCTCCATAAAATAACGCCAGAAGGTGATTTGTTTGATGCCCAATGTAGTATTCAAAGACAATATCTGCCTTGTTAATTTGGTTGAATGGACGCAGCGATTGAGGCCAGTTTGCCAGTTTGACCATCAGAGGTCGCTCCCACAGCAGATCCGTATCCTCGATTTTTAAGCCAGTCAGCGGGTTTTCAGTCTCGGAAAGCGCTGGGATGGGCTTGACAGTCGATGTGGGCGTGGCAACTTTCCATGGGGTTGCGGTTGGATGGGGCGTGGGAGTGGATTGGAGGAAGGCTTTGGTGGACGCTTGCTCGGGGTTAAGCGTGGGGGTTGCCGCGGATAACGTGACCAAAGGGGTGATTTTTGGCGCAGGAATTAGCAGGCTGCAGCTGCTCAGCAGCAAGACCTGCAAAATAACCAACGCCCGCCCAAAAAAGCGATACTTACCCATCGACCTTGATTCTAACACGCTCACATAAGCGCTGGATATTGACTATTTTGGCTGTTCAAGAGACGTAAAGACGACGGTTTATTTTTTACGCCTGCTCTTGGCGCGGTAAAATAGCGCCGTCGGCATCCTGGATTAAACCCACGCGTCTCAGTGTTACTCGCCAGAGGGCGGATTGGTAGCGAGTGGACTGCGCCACAATTGAAGGCTGGACGATCTTGTAGCGCTCGAAATATTTGCCTGTGACATTTGCCAGAGCGGGATCAACCATCAGCCGAAACACTGTTTCAGCACCAGACCGTACTGACGCTCCCCATGAAACAGGCAAAAAGCGTATCACCTTGGTGCGGATCACGCCAGGATGGACGCAGTTGACAGTGATACCGTCATTCTTAAGCTGCCCGGCGAGCTCTCTGGTGAAAGGGATCATATCCAATTTTGACCGGCAATAAGCAACCCAGCGCCAATAAAAAGGATGGTCGACGGCGCCGTTGAGGTTAGACCACACATAGCGGTGACCGATCGAGCTGAGGTTGACCACCCGCATTGGAGCAGATTTGATTAGCAAAGGGCGCAGCAGGTTGGTTAGCAGGAAAGGAGAAAGGAAATTAACCTGATTGCATTCTTCAAACCCATCTTCGGTGATGACGCGTTTCTCGGGATAAAAACCGGCATTGTTGACCAAAACATCAATTTTTGGCACGTTCCCGAGAATTTGACCCGCCATCGACCGAACGTCCGAAAGCCGGGAATAATCCGCCCTGTAAGTTTCAACTTTCTGACCCGGCGCGCCGCTGCCCAATTCTGTCAGCAGGTCTGCGAGTTTGTTTGGGTTGCGCCCGTGCAAAATCAGGTCAGCACCAGCTTGCCAGCTCATTTTTGCTAACTCCTTGCCGATGCCGTCCGTCGCGCCAGTAATAAGGATCGTTTTTCCAAAAAGGTTTTGTGTTTCAGTCATCACTTTTCTCCGTATGAGATTGTGTCTAATCATACTCAAAATCGAGTAATTATTGGTGTTTTTGTTGTCAGGCAGCAGCCGCATAGGAGTGACAAGGAAAACCGTGCTTCTTCCGATAACTGCAAAGTAAATAATCAAAAATATCCGCCTTGCTCCATCCGATACCCTAACAGGACTATAATACCGGTTCAGAAAGGCAATTGCCATGAACGAAACCAAAAAGAAGAACCCCCTGCGCGAACTGCATCCAAATATCTGGGCTGTCAGCCTGACCAGTTTCTTGATGGATATCTCCAGCGAGATGGTCATTAACATCTTGCCGTTATTTCTTGCTTCGGTGTTAGGTGTGAAAACGAACATCATCGGCATCATCGAAGGAGTCGCGGAAGCAACTTCGAGCGTGTTGAAGGTCTTCTCGGGCTGGCTTTCGGATAAACTGCGCAGCCGAAAATGGCTGGCGGTAATTGGTTACGGCATTTCAGCCCTCGCGAAACCTTTTTTCTTTTTCGCGTCCACTTGGGAAGCAGTTGCCGCGATCCGCTGGATTGACCGCGTGGGCAAGGGAGTGCGGACTGCGCCACGGGACGCGTTGGTGGCAGATAACGTTAGCCTCGAACAGCGCGGTCTGGCGTTTGGGCTGCACCGCGCGGCGGATACCGCGGGCGCGATGCTCGGCATTTTGATCGCGGCTTTTGTGGTGTGGAAGCTTCAGGCAGCTGGTTCCTCCCTTCAGGAGAGCACCTTCCGCACGATTGTACTGATCAGCATCATTCCCGCGACATTGGCTGTAATCTCTCTGGCAGTGATGACCAAAGAGAAAAAGCCTGAAGGCACTGCCAAAGCGCCAAAAATCACATTTAAGGGTCTTGGCAGGAACTTTCTCTTTTTCATGATTATTGTAGGAATCTTTGATCTGGGCAACTCATCAGACGCCTTTTTGGTGCTGCGGGCTCAGGAACGCGGCATGAACGCGTTGAACATTCTGCTCATGCTGGCGGTTTTTAATCTCATATACACGCTCGTTTCCACCCCGGCGGGCATGATCTCAGACAAGATTGGGCGGAAGAAGCTGATAATTGGCGGGTGGGCGATGTACGCGCTCATTTATCTGGGCTTTGCCCTGGCTAAGAACGTTACCCAAATATGGCTGCTCTATCTGGCTTATGGTTTATATTACGGTATGGCATACGGCACCTCAAAAGCCATGCTCTCAGACCTGGTCTCCGCGAAAGTGCGCGGCACCGCGTTTGGAACCTACAACGCGATACTTGGAATTCTCGATTTCCCGGCGTCATTGATCGCTGGCTTGCTCTGGAGCGGTATTGGCAGCTGGAAAGGTTTTGGTCCCTCAGCTCCATTCTTGTTTGGCGCGGGTTTGGCGGCAATCGCTATTATGTTAATGATATTATGGAAGCCGGCACCACTGTCGGAAGATCCGGTTGAAGGAGCGGCAGTCATTTAAGGAGTTGTTGTGAAAAACATAAAAATTGGTGTCCTGGCGTACCGCATGGACTTTTATACCAATCTCAGAAATATTGTCAATAAACTTCCTGAGGCGGAGTATGTCCCCGTCAAGGATATTTTCAGTTATCGGCGGGCATTAGCCCTCAAACTTAACCGTCTGATCGGCAAACCGCTTATCCCTACCTTTGATCTCAACAACCAATTTGAAGATTTCGATCTAAACAGGGTAGATTTACTGCACTTCTCAAATGGTGTCAGCTACGGGAGGACCCCTTGGGTCTCGCATTTCGAGACGATCCTGCCGCGCTTCACCGAGCTGCTTACCAGACCGAAAACGGAATGGGGTTCACCTCAGCCTCATGGAAAGCTAACATTAAAGGCAATGGATGCATTGCGGGGATCTGCCTGTAAACAACTGATTGCCTGGTCCGAAAATTCAGCGCGCTTTGAGCGGCGTTTATTGAGTGAATTCCCGAGTGAAGATAGCGATCTGATCCTCGCAAAAATCAGGGTCCTTCATCCACCGCAAGAGCCGCTCGTGGAACAGGTTACACCTCGGGAGTACGATCATAAACATCCAATTCGCTTTATTTTGGTTGGCGCTGGGTTCTTCCGAAAGGGCGGGAATGAACTTTTTAGAGTTTTCGCCAGGCTTGCCGGCGAAGAAAACCTGCCAATTCGCCTGGTGTTAGTCAGTTCGCTGAACCTTGAACCATATGCCGCCCATGAAACCGAGGAAGATTTAGCTGCGGCTCAGCGATTAATCGAGAGCCACCCTCACTGGTTGGAGTATTATCAGTCACTTTCAAATGAAGAAGTGCTTGACCTTCTGCGAAACGCTGATGTTGGGCTCTTGCCCACCTGGGCAGATACTTATGGGCTTTCGGTGCTGGAGGCGCAGGCAGCGGGATGCCCTGTGATCAGTACGGATGTGCGCGCCTTGCCAGAAATAAACAATAACAGGGTTGGTTGGCTGATCCGAGTAAACAAGGATGACCTCGGAGAGGCGACGTACGAGACCGTCGAAGACCGTCAGAAAGTCAGCCAGCAGGTTGAGAGCGGATTAGAAACCATCATTCGCGGGATCGTTGACGAACCTGCCGCGATTGCCCAAAAGGGGCAGGCTGCTCTTGAGCGCGTGCGTGCCGAGCATGACCCTCTTGCCTACGCTGAGAGTCTGCGCCAGATCTATCGTGAGGCTTTGTCCTAAATTATCGGAAATTGATCAAAACAGCTTGTTTCTTTCCCTGTAAAATATCAAGTATTGATTGAGACTTGCTCGTTGAGAGTGTATAATCAATGGCATCAAAAGCATTACAAAGGAGCCATCATGATCGTTACCACTAAAAAACTTTTTGAGCACGCTTATGGAAAATATGCCATCGGCGCCTATAACATCAATAACCTTGAACAGATTGTAGGCCTGTTCCGCGGCAATCTGGATTCACAAGCACCCTTCATTATTCAGATCAGCAAGGGAGCGCGCAGCTACACGGATAAACTCTTCCTTGAGGGTCTGATCCGCGCGGCAGATGAGGTCTATCCTGAGGCAGTTTTCGCGGTTCATCTTGATCACGGCGATGAGGCAACCTGCTACGACTGCATCAATTCCGGGTTTTACAGCTCGGTCATGATCGATGGCTCCAGCCTGCCGTTCGAAGAAAACATCGCCACCACCCGCAGGGTTGTGGACGCGGCGCATGCCAAGGGAATCGTGGTGGAAGCTGAATTGGGCATGCTCGGCGGCGTGGAAGAACACGTGCAAGTTGCCGAGGCGGACGCGAAATTGACCAATCCGGCACAAGCGCGTGAATTTGTGGAACGCAGCGGCTGCGACTCGCTGGCCGTCGCCATCGGCACCAGCCATGGCGCTTTCAAGTTCTCTGGCACCCAATCGCTCCATTTTGACGTCCTAGCAGAAATTCAAGAACGGCTGCCCGGCTTCCCGCTGGTGATGCACGGTTCAAGCTCGGTCCCACAGGAGGAAGTTGAACGCATCAACGCAGCCGGTGGCAACCTTGCCGGCGCGAAGGGTGTGGACGCAAACCAATTCCGCCATGCCGCAGAGCTGGGTGTTACCAAGATCAACATCGACACCGACGGTCGCCTGGTTTGGACGCGCGTGCACCGCGAGTTCTTCCTGCAGCACCCCGAAAAATTTGACCTGCGCGACCCAGGCAAGGTCTTTATGGCAGAGTACGCAAAATTTATCGCCGCAAAGAACGAATATCTCGGGAGCGCTGGTCAACTCCCCGACGTCCGCAAATTCCTTGGGTTGTAAACCCTGGAATCTGGTCATCAGAGGCGCTTTGCGGTAACGCAGAGCGCTTTTTAAATCCGCGTGACCTCTTGGATGCCAGAGGGGTTACTGGGAAGATGCTTGGAAATAGGTTTCCTCCTGTTACCACACGAACAGGATGGGATAAATCGCTACACCCTAAGGTATAATTCCCCAATCCAATCAAGGAGCGAGAAAATGACAGAAGAAAACCTGCCTAAGTCCAATTTCATTCGTGACATTATCGATGAACACAACCGCACCGGCCGCTTTGGCGGGCGCGTTCATACCCGTTTTCCACCCGAACCCAACGGCTACCTTCATATTGGTCACGCGAAAGCATTATGCATTGATTTCGGCATTGCCGAAGACTACGGCGGTCTGACTAATCTGCGCTATGATGACACCAATCCGGTTAAGGAGGATGTGGAATACGTTGACGCCATCAAGGAAGACATCCACTGGCTGGGTTACGATTGGGGAGATCGGGAATACTACGCCTCGGATTATTTTGAACCCCTCTATGAAATGGCGATCCAGCTGATTGAAAAGGGTCTGGCATATGTGGATGAACTGACTCCGGAAGAGATGCGCGAGTATCGCGGCACCCTCACCGAGCCCGGCAAGAACAGCCCCTGGCGCGACCGACCGATTGAGGAGACGCTCGATTTATTTAAACGAATGCGCGCTGGTGAATTCCCGGACGGCAGCAAAACGTTGCGCGCGAAGATTGACATGGCTTCGCCTAATATCAACATGCGCGACCCTGTCATGTATCGCATCCTTCACGCCACCCACCACCGCACCGGCGATAAATGGTGCATTTACCCCATGTACGATTTCGCTCACGGGCAGTCTGATTCGATTGAAGGCATAACACACTCGATGTGTTCGCTGGAGTATGAAAACCACCGACCGCTTTACGATTGGTTTCTGGATCAGCTCGGCATCTTTCACCCGCAGCAGATCGAATTCGCGCGTCTGAACTTGACTCACACCGTAATGAGCAAGCGCAAACTCCGCAGGTTGGTGGAAGAGGAATACGTGGACGGGTGGACCGACCCGCGTATGCCCACTCTTTCCGCTATGCGCCGCCGCGGCTACCCTGCCGCCGCGATTCGGGAGTTTATCGACACGATCGGGGTTGCCAAATCGGATAGTTTTGTTGAAGTTGAACTGTTGGAACACATTGTGCGCGACCAGCTAAATCAGAACGCCAAACGGCGGATGGCAGTCCTGGATCCGCTGAAAGTTGTGTTGACGAATTATCCGGAAGGGCAATTTGAGACTTTTGAGATCCCGGACTTCCCGCAGAGCCCGGAAAGCGGCGGAGCGAGAACGGTGCCCTTTGGGCGTGAACTCTGGATCGAACGGGAAGACTTCGCGGAGGTGCCGCCGCCAAAGTATCACCGCCTCTCACCGGGTAAGGAAGTGCGATTGATGAACGCTTATTTCATCACCTGCGACGAAGTGATTAAAGACGCGGATGGAAGGGTCATCGAAATACACTGCACCTACGACCCAGACACAAAAGGTGGTAATGCCGTGGACGGACGGAAAGTGAAAGGCACAATCCACTGGGTCTCAGCGGCGCACGCTATTGAGGCGGAAGTGCACATTTACGACCAGATGTTTTTGGATGAACACCCGGAAGATTTACCTGAGGGCGAGTCGTTTTTGGATCACTTCAAC
The DNA here is from genome assembly GCA_001603765.1 of Anaerolineales bacterium Chloro_02. GTDB lineage: Bacteria > Chloroflexota > Anaerolineae > Anaerolineales > Anaerolineaceae > Mesolinea. The sequence continues at coordinate 8,045 of LUZV01000179.1, forward strand.
CACAACTCGCTTGAAGTGCTGACTGGATACCTTGAGCCTGACCTGGCAAACGCCGCGATAGGCGAAGCCTACCAGTTTGTGCGTGATGGCTACTTCGCGCTGGATAGCGTCCATAGCAAACCTGGAAAACCAGTCTTCAACCGCACCATCGGGCTGGTGGACAGCTGGGCGAAGATGCAGAAATAGAAACAGCCAGGAGGCTGACCCAAAAAGCATTTGGATCAGCCTCCGTAACTTAACCGCTTCACCAATCTTGATCAACGATTTCCTCGATTTTAGCCTGGGAGTGGTAATGAGGGGTGTAGTTTTAATCGCACGGGAGATCGCCGCGCTGCGCTCGCGATGACGAGTGGAGATCCTTAGCCTTCTCCACGGAGAGGGTGCCCGCAGGGCGGATGAGGGGTATGATCTTAATCGAACGGGGGATCGCCGCGCTGCGCTCGCGATGACGAGTGAAAGGCTTAATCGAGTGGGAGATTGCCGCGCTGCGCTCGCGATGACGAGTGGTGGTCCTTAGCCTTCTCCGCGGAGAAGGTGCCTACAGGGCGGATGAGGGGTATGGCTTTAATCGAGTGGTAGATCGTCGCGCTCCGCTCGCGTGACGAATGGTGGGTTGTAAGAGATTGACTTTTTGAATTTGCCCATATTACTATCTTATGAACAAACATAACTAACCTGTCCTGGTCAAAACGCTTATTGATATTCCACTATACCGCTCACCTCTGGTAAAATAGCGCATACAGGGCCTGTAGCTCAATGGCGGAGCAGGCGGCTCATAACCGCTTGGTTGAAGGTTCGAATCCTTCCGGGCCCATCCTATCTACAGTATCAAAGAATTGATTGAAGGTTTACTGGGGAAAGCGCCCAGCATATGCGGAATCCTTCCGGACCCACTTTTTTATTAATTGAAACTTCGTAT
>LUZV01000180.1 GCA_001603765.1 Anaerolineales bacterium Chloro_02
CTCTAGAGTGTTTTTCAAACGGTTCCGTGAGTGTGAAGGTGTATTCCTTCAGAAACTCGTCGACAAAAGGAGAAGGCTTAAGATAAGAGTCTGGATCCTCTCTAATTTCCCTCACTGTCCGCTTCGCTATGTTCTCGTATTCCCTGAAGTCTATTGCTTTCAAGATCTCTCCGAGAAGGTCTTTTTCGTTGTACTGCCTGGTCCTTCTCTTCCGCTCTCTCCGCTTGAGGTCGTATATGGACAACGCCTTTGAAAGAAGGAAAACAGCTTCCAGGGCGTTCATGATCGCCGTGTGGTCGATTGAGATCTTCTTCCCCCTGTAAGCTTCTTTTCCAGAAGGGATGCTGAACGCTCTAAAGATCCTGCTCTCGGCCTTCTTGTGAATCTTGAGAAATGTGGCGACGTTCATGACTATTCCTCTTCAGGCATACCAAGAAGCGCTCTTGCCCACCTTCTGTCCGCGTCTGACAGGTTGTCCATTATCCCTGCCCGGCCTATCGTCTCTATGAACACGGCAAGGGCTTTTCTCTCTTCAAGAGTCTGTTCACGTATGATGGCCAGCTCCCCGTAACTCTCGACAGAGGGGAAGTTGTAGTCGATCAACTTGGCAACAACATTGTCGAGAAACGAGTCGGATATCACCTCTGCCATTGACTGTGTAGAGCTCTGGACCATGTCAATATGTACCTTCCCCAGGGCGTAGGCTCCTCCGTATTCGTTGGTGAGAAGGAGTTGCGGCAACCCCAGATTACGATAGATGAGAGTATTAGCGTACTCTATCGCGTTCCTGAACTGGTCGGACAGATTCTTCGAGTTCGCTTCGAGCAAGGCTATTTCGGTGTTCTTGTCGGTCGAGACGGCTGTCTTAGAGTAAAAGTTGCTAAGGATCTCGTTCAACACTTCAACCGATGTCGTCGGGTTTCCGTTTGCGTCAACCATGGAGACGTTCTCAGTCTTTCCGTGGATGATGGGAAGTGCATACTTGTCCAGTCCAATCGCCCAGATCTTGAAGAGTTTTCTCTTGAAGTCCCAGGCGCGATAGCAGGTATTGAGAATCGACTCGCCGTAGAGGCCTTCGCCGTTTCTCAAGACAAACATCTTGGACATCGGGATTTGGAACTCTCCTTTGGAAGTCGTGAGTTTCACGTATTCCGGGGCCTCTTCGGGATAGAATGACATCTGACTAGGCGAATAAGGCACTATCTTCTCTATCCACAGCTTTCCCTCAGAGCTCTGCCATACGATCTCTGCCCCTGACCAGCCGTAGGCGAGCATGTCCTCCAGCATCTTCTTCAAGAAAGTCGGGAGCGAGATCTCGAGGTTATCGATCACTCCGCTGACGAACTGCGCGACATCGCTGTCAGGATTTGAGTAGCTTCCTATCTTTGAGATCGTCGAGCTTGAGATGAACCTTAGGCCGGCCGCAATTGTCTCGTCCCTCTTCATGTCCGCTATCGTCTGAGAGTTGAGAGATTGACCTGTCGATCCGGATGAGGAAGTGTCTACTATTCCCACCTGTCCCATAACGGGCTTGGGTTCGCTCTTCTTGCTGAATATATTGAAAATGCCCATCTGTACCACCTCAGTATTTATCTGACCTCGTGAAGAAGACCGGCTTGCTGAAGAGACTGTGCAGACCCCAGGCCGCGAGGGCAAGCGAGATAACACAGTCGTCGTGATAACCTTCAGGCGCGCTCATCTTGAGGTTTCTCGAAGGTGTTATCTGGTACTCGAAGATCTCGAGCTCGTTTATGAGTTCAGGAATATCTTCATAGTGAAGCTTCCCCTGCTCTATAAGCATTGATAGGTTGTTTATGATCTGCTCTTTCGATGATGCTGTGAAGCGGAATCCTTCAACGTTCAGGCCGTCCCTTCTCAACTCGTCGTAAATGGGATCTCCCACACCCGTGCTGTCCAGCACGACCTTTCCCGGGTACCTCTTGCTTATGTATCTGATCCTATCTTTCTGAAGGTTCCAGTCTATCTGGTTGAACCTGTCGAAGTAGACGAGATCTCCTCTCTCGTCCAGGACCGTTATTACGGTGAAGTCCATATACTTGGCCAGGTCAACGCCGATGAAGAACCTCTCTCCCGGCCTGGGATCTCTGAGCGTCCCTCGAATGAGTCTCCTAACGTTCCTGAAGACGCCACCGGTATCTTCAAGGAATTCGGCCAGGTACTCCTGCCTGAATGCCCTGTCAGGAAGCGTCATTCTCGCTTCTTCAATCTCTTCCGATGCAATATGAGGGTTATCCGCTGTCGGATGCTGCCAGGCCTTGTATAGAGGAAATTGAGGGTCCTTTCCCCTGGTCCACAGTCTGTAAAACCAGTTCCGGCCTTTGGGAGTCGAGATGATTATCGCCTTGCCCTGTCTGTCAGTGAGCGTGGGCCTCAGGTTTTCGTCCCAGATG
>LUZV01000181.1 GCA_001603765.1 Anaerolineales bacterium Chloro_02
TTTCCTGGACTGTACTTCGATTCTTCGTTATGTTTGCTCTCGACCGGTCGGGATAACAAATCGCTCATAACGGAGGGACTCTCAGGTGAAAAGATATCTCAACGAAAAAGAAGTCGCCGAAATCACTGGCAAAGCGCTCAGCACGCTACGAAACGACCGTTCCCAGGGGCGGGGCATTCCCTACGGCAAGGATGGCGGTCGCGTTTTCTACGATCTCGATGAGGTCCTCGCATACATGGAGTCGCGGAAAATCAGCCCGCGGTCGGCGGCCTGAAGAAAGGCGGGGCTAGCGCCCGCCGGGGAGAAAGTAACATGGTTTTAAATCTCATCCGTACAATTTTGGCCGGGAGGCGCGTTCGCAACGTGCGTAAGCATGCGAAGGCTATCCTTCGATCCTTGGAATCCCAGATTGTTTTCAAAGAGGGGACATTCGACGGGCACGACGAACTGCTTTCCAGAAAGCTCGACGCCGCGCGTTTTCTGGCCGAGGAGTAAATCGAATGCGCTGGTTTCGCGTGTACTCCGAGCTTCTTGACGATCCAAAGCAGGCAGCAATGTCCGACCGGACATTCCGAATTTTTATTCTACTCCTGTGCATCGCCTGTGAACAGGATAAGGACGGCCGGGTCGAGCTTTCAGAAAAGGAGATCGCCTGGCGGATGCGCATGGACATCAGGTCGGTGCGTTCGTCGCTGGCCGATTTGCGGGAGCTTGGAATCATTTCGCCGATAGATCATGGAGAGATCGCCAAGAGATCGCCGAGAGATCGACCAAACAGTTTGGGTGAAGTGTTTTCGAACTGGCAAAAACGTCAGTTCCGATCTGATGACGTATCGGAGAGGGTAAAACGGCACAGGGAGCGGAAAGAGACCGAAAAAGAAACGTTTCATGAAACGTTACAAGAAACGTTGGTTGTAACGCCCCCAGATACAGATACAGAGAATAACTATAAGAAAAGGGATCTTCCACCGCCTTCGAGTTCCTCGAACGGCGGGACCCCTCCTGCCGATGGCATCGCACCCGACCTCATCTCTTTTTCCAGAACGTTCCACAAACACCAGCAGGCGCGGCACCCCAATCTCGTTAAAACGGTGACCGAGAAGAAAGTCAAAGACGGAGCAAACGCAGTCCTGCGGTTGACCAGGCAGGGATATGACCTTGAATCCATGATCAAACCGGCTCTCAGGTGGGCGGTTGCTGATGAATTCTGGTCGAGGCAGGTCCTCTCCCTCTCGGGACTTCTCAAGCTCGGGAAAAACGGGGAGCCGAAGTTTGTGAATCTACTTGCCCAGTACGAGAAGGAAAAATTAATGAATGGAAGGAAATGCGCTACAGGCATGCCCGGCGGAATCGAGGATTTTCCAATATGAAAAGATTTGCCGACTTCGGCATATCGGTTCCTTCCGGGGCCTCTGGTGAAATCCGAACCACCTGCCCGCAGTGTTCAGGGCAACGGAAGAAGGCCCGCGAACGATGTCTCGCGGTCAACGTCGATGAGGGCATGTGGTTCTGTCACCATTGTGGTCATTCCGGGAGCCTGGGGACCGATAAGACCGCCCAACAGATCAAAACCCATTTCCGGCCGTCCCATGTGCACATCGATTTACCGCGCGACATGCTCCATTACCTTTTGGGGCGCGGACTCAGCCATGCCACCATTTCAAGGCACGGCATCTGCCTGGGGGAATTGTACGCTCAGGACCTCAAGCGCAAGCTTCCGGCGATTAAGTTCCCGTACCACAAGGGCGGCGTGGTGGTGAACGCCAAGTACCGCACCTTGGATAAGCGCTTCTGCCAGGAGGCCAATGCCGAAGCCTGCCTGTACCGCTACGATCATCTGTCCGAAAAGCGGCCGGAAGAGATCGTGATCTGCGAGGGTGAAATCGATGCCTTGTCCTTCTACGAAGCGGGCCTTTCAAACGCCACATCGGTCCCCAACGGGGCTCCGGCCCCCAACGCGAAAAATTATGAGAGGGAATTCGCCTACCTCGAATCCGCGGCGTCGATCCTGGATAACTGCAAGAAGGTGGTCCTGGCCGTGGATAACGATGCGCCCGGTAAAATCCTGGAACAGGAACTCGCCAGGCGGATCGGGGTGGAAAAATGCTACCGGGTGCAGTTCCCTCACGATTGCAAGGACGCGAACGACGTCCTGCGCAAATACGGCGCCCCGAAGCTTCAGGAACTGGTTGCCGGGGCAAAGCCCTACCCGGTAAGCGGCATCTTCACTTCCACCGACATCGCCGACCTGGTGCTGCACCTCTACGAATGCGGCGAACAACGCGGCAAAAGCACCGGCTGGCCGTGGCTCAATGATTTCTACACCGTGAAACTTGGGCAGTTGACGATAGTGACGGGCATTCCCGGGCACGGGAAATCGAGCTGGCTGGACGCCTTGATCGTCAACCTTTCCCGTGAGCACGGCTGGCCGTTCGCCCTTTTTTCTCCCGAGAACTGGCCTCTTCAGCGCCACGCCCAATCGATCATCGAGAAGTTTTCCGGAAAGACGTTCGATTGGAACTCCGGCCGAGATGGGGCGGAACGGATCAAGCGTGAAGAGCTGGAAGACTGCCTGGAGTTCATGACTGATAAGTTTTTCTTCTTGATGCCCGAGGAAAAGCTGATGACCGTTGACGCCATCTTGGAAAAAGCGCGGGTAACGATCTTCAGGTATGGGGTGCGAGGCATCGTGATCGACCCGTGGAATGAACTGGATCACGACTTCGGGAACGGCATCACGGAAACCCAATACATTAGCCAGGCGCTTGGGAAAATCAGGAGGTTTGCCAGGTGCAACGACGTTCACGTGTGGCTGGTGGCGCACCCCAAGGTCCTGGTCAAGGACAAGCTCACCGGCAGCTATAAACCTCCCACCATGTATGACATATCGGGCAGCGCGAATTGGAGGAATAAGGCAGACGTGGGGCTGTGCATCTACCGTCCCGACCTGAACCGGGATGAAACAGTCATTTATGTGCAGAAGGTTAGGTTTCGGGAAGTGGGCAAGCTTGGGGGGGTGAAGTTCGCCTATAACCGCGCCACGGGGATCTATACCGACAAGTGCGCACTGGGAAAGCTCGATTCATGACCAACACGAACGAGGCACGTGAAAAAACGAAACGCGAACTTGGGAAAGTCTACGGCATCCTTGCGGCAAACTACACCGGCGAGGAGGGGAAGCGGCTGGCACAGATCCCCGGCTGGACCGGCAAATTGTTAGAGCTGGAGAATGCCGTTTCAGAGGCGTGGACGGCCGGCGGCGATGCTTGGAACGAATTCGAGGCGCTGCGCGGCCACTGGCGGACCGGACTCAGAACGATAATCAAAGGATAGAAAATAGAATGAAGAATTGTCGGCTTTATCTCACTTGCAACAGCAACCTCTGCCCGCTGGATAAGGCACTTTCCTGCCGGAACTGGTTCATCGGCGAGGACGTGTGCAACCTGCCGGAAAACCGGCGGCTGCCGATGGTCCGGCGGCAAAGACAACTGAACCGGCTCCGGCCGGCCGGGTACATGGACGCTCCACTAAGCCCCCAGTGGTTGCGAAACACGGCGAGGCAAAGGAGAGAGTTGTCCGAAGAACAGAAAGAAGTATTGAGAATCAGATTGCGGGGAGCAAGGGCGGCGAAATGCCCCGCCTGAGAGCAAAAAGGGTCATGGGGCTGGGGGTTTGAATATCTTCGGCTCCGAGACGTGTGATTCATCGTTTCCCCGAAAAAAGGCTTTCTAAAGCGTGACATTTCACTCGGTATTTTGAAGCCAAAACTAAGGAGAAATGAAATGGGGTGGAGAAGGCGTAGCTAAGATAATTGCCAAACCTGGTGAAAATGCGGCGCGCATGATGCCTGAAGTCCTGGCAAAAAAAGGAAAGGCGGGGAAACCATACACAGGAACACGCGGCGGGGACCCGCGAGTGAACGTGGAATACGGTGATCACACCGCCGTCTTATCGTTGTACAGATTTGGAGATAGACGAACGTGGATGCTTACCGGGTGGGAGAATTACAAAGCCTCCGATGATGCCGGCAGTATTTAAGGTCCTGCCGGCACTACGCACACCGAAGCTACGCCTTTGCGCCGCGGTGAGGGAGCGGAGGCTGAGGAAAAGATAGCACCCAAGGGCGTCAACGGCAAGCCGCTTTTTTCCGACGATAGCGATAGCACAGACCTCCTATCCGGCTTCCCGACCGAGCACGTGCTCCAGGCCGTGAGCGACCTGGCGCACCTGGCGCACGTGGAACTTTCGAGCCACCTGAACGAGAACACCCGCCGGCTGATGAGCAAGGTGTTCACCACGCCCATATTCGACGCGGAACGGAACCCGGGAATGCAGCCCATCGTGGATACCGCGATCACCCGCATGATGGACTACCACGAGACCCTGGCCGGGTTCATGGAGCACAGGTTTAAGGGAGAAACGGGGACGGATGTGCAGGAAAGTCCCGGCTCCCTCACACCATTGTAAATATCAGTCGGAGTCGCATCTAAATAGCTGGAATGATATTTGTATTTTCTAATGTAGCATCTTAGTTGATGTGTACTTTCAACTTAGTTGACATAATAAACGTTATTTATAGCCATTATGCCAACCTTTTCCCTTGCTGATTCAATAGCTATCGTATAGGGTGGCAGGCAAAGGAGGGTTAGAAAATGAACGAAAGCGAACTGGAAAAGAGAGAGGTTGAGGCGGATGTTATCGAGGAACACGACGGGTTCTATTTCCTGGATCGGATGGATGAAGGTGATCTTCAAGATTACATCTCCGGGCAAATCGACCAGATTCAGGATGCGGTCAACGGCATTATAGCCGCCGTCCGAAGGCTAGAACCGAAAAGGATTGTCAATGTCTGTTTTCAAGCGTCTAGTGTAGCATCCCGTAAGTTCATCCATATTATGCGACCAACGGCTTCC
>LUZV01000012.1 GCA_001603765.1 Anaerolineales bacterium Chloro_02
CTGTAAAATCGATCAGACCAATCCTCATCTTTCATCTGCGCAACTGTTGTGCTGACTCATTCTGTGATTTGACGACTACCTCCCTACCCCGATTACGTTAAAGCCAAGTTGGCTGAGTCGTTCTTTGTCAAGAAAGTTGCGTCCGTCAATGATTGTCACTGGCGTTATGGCTTCCCAAGCGAGATCGCGATAAATAGGCCATTCGGATATGAGTACAATCGCGTCTACTTCGTCTAATATGAAGTTAAGGTCTTCTGAATAGGAAATTCCTAAGTTTGGGTATTGGCTACGCGCATTATTTAACGCCACCGGATCGTGCGCGCGCACAACCGCGCCGCGCTGTACCAACAATCTGCTGATATCCAGGGAGGGGGCGTCCCGCAGGTCGTCTGTGTTGGGTTTAAAGCTAAACCCTAGCAGGGCGATATGCTTTCCTTTCAGGATTTTTAGCTCTTCCTGCAGCCGATCCACCACCCACGTCCGCTGACCATAATTCACATCCCGGGCGGCGCGAATGATTGGCATATCGAGGTTATAGTCCCTTGCCGTCGCTACCAAGGCGGCTGTATCCTTGCCGAAGCAGGATCCGCCCCAGCCGATACCGGCATTCAAGAAACGGTCACCAATCCGCTTATCCAACCCAATTCCCCGCGCAATGGATGAGACATCCGCGCCAACCTTTTGTGCCAGATGCGCGATTTCGTTAATAAAAGAGATCTTAAGAGCCAGGAACGAGTTGGCGGCATATTTAATCATCTCAGCTGAAGTCAGGTCGCAAACTACCATCGGTACTTCTTTGAGTCCGTCCGGTCTGGGCAAGAAAGCCGGCGCTTCAAAATCTTGCCGCATGATTGGTCCAAACAGGTCTTTCAGCCGGGCCACGCTCAGCTCATGCTCCGAACCAACCACGATTCGATCCGGGTAGAAGGAGCCAAATAGCGCCGCGCCTTGCGCTAAAAATTCGGGGCTGGAAACAACATTGAAAAGACCGTTCGGTTTTTCGTTGTGGACCTCGAAGTAATGTTCGCGTATGATTGCCTCGACCCAGTTCCCTGAGCCAATTGGGACGGTGGATTTGTTCACCACCACGACAAATTTCTCACCAAGATTCTCAGCAATCGATTCAGCCGCCTGGCGCACATAAGTCAAATCGGCATTCCCATCAGGCAACGAAGGCGTCCCAACCGCAATAAAGATCACATCCTGATTTGGGATATCCGCCTCAGCATAATTGCAAACAAAGAGCATTTTTTGATGGATTTTCGAAAACAACTCATCGAGATGAGGCTCATAGAAAGGTACTTTTCTTTCCTGAAGACCTTTTATTTTGTCCTGATTGAGGTCGATACAAGTGACATCATTGCCCAGATAAGCCAGCATCACCCCTGTATTTAGTCCAACATATCCCGTTCCAATAATCAGTACCTTCATACCACCTCTACTCGTGTTGATTTGTTCAATTATACCTGAAGGGGCGGTCTCTAGAACATGGATGGCGATGAGATCGTTCTGGAATAATCTTGAGCCCTAATTAATAAACTAATTAAGCCTCTGAAAAACTTCTCCAAAATGCCGAGAGTCAGTGCCTGGAGGGCGTAGAGAGATCTCTTCAGTTATCAAACAAAGAGGCGGGTTGGTAGAAAAAATTTCCGCCAACCCGCCGATAGCTTTTCTTATTTCACGGGTTCGAGTTTCGCCATGAAGTGACGCAAAACTTTCGGCGCCCAAACGATCTGATAGCCGCTGATTTTGTGAGCGTCACGCATGCATTTTGCCGCGGATTCAGCAATGTAATCAAGATGACTGCGGGTGTACATCTGGCGCGGGATGGCAAAACGCAGCAGCTCAAGCGGGGCAAAAATAGGCTCGCCTGTGATCGGATCGGCATGTTCAAACATCAGGCTGCCGATCTCGGTTGTGCGCACCCCGCCCGCCAGATACAACGCGTTCCCGAGCGCCACGGCTGGAAATTGGCTTTGAGGGATGTGGGGCAGCGCCTTGCCACCGTCTACATAAACCGCGTGGCCACCCGTTGGCAAATATACCGGCATCCCTGCCTGTCTGAGCACCTCGCCCAGGTAGCGGGTGTGCGACTCGCGGTAATTCAGATAGGCTTCATCCGTCCCATCGTACAAACCAACCGCAACAGCTTCCAAATCGCGACCGGATAAACCGCCGTATGTGAGGAAACCCTCATGCACGATCAAATTCTGAGCGATCCGCTGCTTCAGCTCAGGGTCACGGAAGGCAATAAAACCGCCGATGTTAACGATAGCGTCCTTTTTGGCGCTCATGGTGCAGCCATCGGCATAGGAGAACATCTCGCGAACAATATCACGCACGCTAACATCTTTATATTTCGGGTCGCGTAACTTGATGAACCAGGCATTTTCAGCAAAGCGGCAGGCATCCACAAAGAAAGGAAGACCATACTTATGATAGATCTCTCCGGTGGCGCGAATATTGTCCATTGAGACAGGCTGACCGGCGGCGGAGTTGTTGGTGATGGTAATCATGCCGAATGGGATGTTTTCAACACCAACTTCCAGGATAAACTGTTCCAGTTTCTCGAGATCCATGTTGCCCTTAAAAGGCGCGATCAGGCTTGTGTCTTCCGACTCCGCGACAGTGAACTCCACTGGCTTGGCATTGAGCACCAGCAGGTTAGCCTGAGTAGTATCGAAGTGCCGGTTGTTAGGCACAAACTGACCCGGCTTAACCAGGGTAGAGAAAAGCATGCTCTCGGCTGCCCGACCTTGGTGAGTTGGGAGGACGAATTCAAAACCGAGAACATCCTGAACGGCGCGTTCAAAACGAAAGTAGCTCTTGGCGCCAGCGTACGACTCGTCGGCTTGCATCATCGCGGCCCACTGTGTGTCGCTCATAGCGCCCGTGCCGCTATCGGTCAGCAGATCAATGAACACGTCCTCAGCAGGCACATTGAAAATATTGTAGTAAGCTTTTCTCAGGGCAGCTTCTCTCTCTGCTTCGGTAGTAAGTTTTACGCGCTCGACCACTTTTATGCGAAACGGTTCAATAAACGGAATGGTCATACTCTCTCCTTAGATTTTTGTTTTTGTAAACCAGCCAGGTGTGCCCCAGCCAGGTGTCCACTACCAAAGGCGAAATGAAGGTTAAAGCCGCCGCAAGGACCTGCGGCGTTGAGCGTTTCACCGGTTAGGTACAAACCCGGAACAACTTTGGATTCCATACTCCGCGGATCTACCTCCCCCACAGGCACCCCGCCCACACTGACCTGACTGTTTCTGAAACTGCCCGCGCCAGTTATGCTAAACCGCGCCTCCGCTGTTACTCCCAAAAGCTGTCGGATTTGATCCTCAGTCAGATCGCGCAGCCTTGTTTCTGGGTTGAGATTCGCGCGTCTAATAAAAAAATTGGCAGCTTTGGGCGTAAAATAGCGCAGCAATCCCGCACGCAAACTTCTGGGGTTGGCAATCTGCCCGGTGAGGGTGTCAGCAAAGTCGGACCAAAAAGGCGCGATGAAGTTAAGTTGGAGAGTGAGGTCCTCCTTTGGGTGTAAGGCAACCAAATGGCTCAGATTCATCACACCGGGGCCGTTGAAACCATCCTGGTTGATGATGATATTGCCCGCGGATTGCCCCAATCGCGTTTGTCCTTGCCAAATGCTGGCAGAAACATCAAACCGCTGCCCTTTTAGTTCCGAAAACGCGCCAAGTTCGGCAAAAATTGGACCTAACGCTGGCAGAAGCGATTCTACGCGGTGTCCAAGTTGTTCCAACGCTCCAAAAAGCTCGCCACGCGAACCAAGTTCCGGATAAGCCTTACCCCCTGCGGCGACAACAATCTGATCAAAAGTGTCGAATTGACGGCTGCCAAGAGAAGTGGTTTCAAGTATGAAGGTATTACCGCTTTGAACAAACCCTATGACATGAGTGGCCACGCGCATTTCTACACCGCGCGCCAGCAGCGCCTCTTCCAAAATCTCTACAACGGATTGCGCGGATTGCGACCAGGGGTAATACCAACCATCATCGGTTTTTCGTGTGGGAATGCCCAGGTTGTCAAGCGCGCGTCGAAACTCCTCTACCCCAAAGCTTCCGAGAAAGGTTTCCATCCAAGCCTGGTCTTCGCAAAAATACGCGGAGGCTTCCACCGCGTCATTGGTCAGATTGCAGCGACTACTGCCAGTTACCAGAAGTTTTCGCCCGAGATTTGGATTGTGTTCAAACAGGGTAATTTTACCGCCCGCTTCCGCAGCCTGGATAGCAGCCATCATCCCCGCTGGTCCCGCTCCGATCACCGCAATATTCATAACTAAATTATAACCTCATCTCCCTCACCCTCCGCCCGATTCTCCTAATTACCTAGAATATTCATTCGCTTCCTTACATTTATTCTTAACTATCAGATGACTGGACGCCCCATATTTCAACCCCCTCTCTCTATTTATGGCTACGCGCATTATACGTTTGTTCTTTCCGCCTAAACAAAACTAAGGCTGTCCGGTTTGGACAGCCTTAGCCTCAGAAAGTCTTACTCCGCAAATCCTAATTTTCAGGCTGCGGATTGAAATCGCCAGTCTTAGCTCAGGATGATCGGCAAGAACAAGCGTAGATAGGGTTTGACCAGGATGGTCACCGTTGCCTCGTCGTGCCACTCTGCCTGGATCCTCACTGAGAGCACCATATACCGGAAGGTGTCTGTGCCCATGAAACCAGCATCGGGCGTATAGGTGAAGGAGCCGTCGTTGTTCATAACCAAGGTTCCGTGCTGCGGACCCTCGAGTATTAGGATAGAAACATGCTCATCAGGATCAAGCAGCACATCGTTTGCCAGGATTCCCTCTGCCGCATCCTTAACCAGCGGAACACCAGTAACGGTTTCGTAGTAATCATCATTGGCAATCGGCCAGTCGTTCACAGGCGTAACCGTGATGGTCACAACCGCCAGGTCGCTCTCCAGCTCCGCATCTTTCGCCTTATATGTGAAGCTATCGGTGCCGTTGAAATATGCGGTTGGCGTGTAAGTGAAGGAACCGTCAGAATTAAGGGTTAAGGTTCCGTGCTGTACGGTATCAACCAGGATCGCGGTCAGGATATCACCATCCACGTCGATGTCATTCGCCAAAACGCCCGGAGCAGCGACAGTCAAGGTATCTTTTTCGGCAACTGTGTAGTGATCGTCAACTGCCACAGGGGCATCATTCACCGGAGTCACCGTGATGGTAACTGTGGCAACGTTGCTGTCAATCAAGCCGTCATTAGCCTTAAAGGTGAAGCTATCTGACCCGTTGTAATTTAAGCTGGGCGTGTAGGTTGCCACAGCTCCAACAAGCGTCACCGTACCGTGAGCAGGCTGGGTCACAATTGCGTAGGTTAAGGGCTGCCCGTCAATGTCGGTCGCAACCAAAGTAATAGCCTTGGCTGTATCTTCGGGGGTTTCAACGCTCTGAGCCTGAGCTACCGGGGCTGTGTTGACAAATTCTCTTACCATGATCGTTACCGTCGCGATGTTGCTATCGAGCTCGCCATCATTCGCCTTGTAAGTGAAGCTGTCGAAGCCGCTGTAGCCAGCAGCAGGAACGTAGGTGAAGGAACCGTCAGCGTTGAGCGTCAGGGTGCCGTGAGCTGGATCAGTAACCTTAATCGCGGTCAGAGGATCGCTTTCGGGGTCGCTATCGTTACCAAGAACACCCGGAACCGCGACAGTCAGAGTCGTTTCAAAGTCTGTTATATAAGTATCGTTCAAAGCAACCGGAGCCGCGTTCCTGGCGGTGACTGTGACGATAATGGTTTCACAATCGCTCAGATAACCGTCGCTAACGCAAATCTCGAATGTATGGCTGCCTACCTGTAAGTCTGATGGCGTCCAGGTAAAGACACCAGTTGCAGGGTTGATGGCGGCGCCAGCCGGCGCGCCGTTGATGCTGAAGGTTAGGGTCTGAACCGGGATATCAGCGTCTGTGGCAGTGGCCGTGAACGTCAGCGCGGCAGCCGCCTCTACCGTCTTGTTGCCAATCGCGCCCAAAACTGGCGGCAGATTAACTTCGGTAACGGTAAAGGTGACTTCCTGCTCATCGCAAAGAGCAGGTGACGCGTCGTCACACACTTTCACGGTAAAGGAATATACGCCGGGACCCTGCGCCTCAGTGGGAGTCCAAGTGAAGACGCCGGTAATCGGGTCAATAGCTGCACCAGTGGGCGCGCCAACCAAGCTATAAGTCAGGTTGGTGCTGTCCACATCGGTGGCAGTAGCAGTAAAGCTATAAGGCTGCATCTCGGGGATCGTCGCATTGGCAATCGCCGCCAAAACAGGCGCGTCATTCACCGGTGTAACCGTAATGGTCACTGTGGCAACATTGCTGTCAACCGTGCCATCGTTGGCTTTGAAGGTGAAGCTGTCTGTGCCGTTGAAGTCAGCCGCGGGAGTGTAGGTCAGGTTCGGAGCGGTGCCGCTGAGTGTGCCGTGAGCAGGTCCAGCCACAACCGTGTATGTTAGGGAGTCGCCGTCAACGTCTGTCGCGACCAAGGTGATGGCTTTGGCAGTGTCTTCAGCGGTCGTTACCGATTGATCCATGGCGACTGGCGCGTCATTCACCGGTGTCACCGTGATGGTCACTGTGGCAACATTGCTGTCAACCGTGCCATCATTGGCTTTGAAGGTGAAGCTGTCTGTGCCGTTGAAGTCAGCCGCGGGAGTG
>LUZV01000182.1 GCA_001603765.1 Anaerolineales bacterium Chloro_02
GCTTTGAACTTGAAACCCTGGCATTTTGTGGTCGTGAACGACCCTGAGAAGCTTTCCAAGCTGCGTTCCGCCCTTCCGTTTGGAAAGATCGACGCGCCTCTGGCTATCAGTGTTTGCGGGAACCTTGCTTTGCTAAAAAGAGCGGTTATTGAGCGCTACTGGGTTCAGGACTGCAGCGCAGCCACTGAGAATCTGCTTTTGGCTGCCAACGCGTTGGGATTAGGCGCGGTATGGTGCGGTGTTCACCCTATTAAAATGATTGAAAGCGCTGTTCGCAGCGCGCTCAATTTACCCAGCCAGGTCATCCCGCTCAATGTTATTTTCATTGGTCACCCGGCGGAGGAGAAGCCCGCCCGCACGCAATTCGAAAAGGAAAAGGTCTCGTTTAATAGTTACGGCGAAGTTCAGGAACTTTCTGAAAAAAATTGACTAAACGAATATTCTTAAGAATTTTTAGCACCAGATAAAACTTGCCTTGCAAACAACTTAAGGTTGCTTGCCCATCTTTGCTAGAGAAAGGTAATTCCAGGCGATCGGGCAAAAATTAATGCTTTATACAGCTTGTTCTTACAAGCTCCCTGGCAGTTAAATGAGTATGGTAAAATTTAAGATTGTGGCTATTAATAATAAAGAAGATCGTTAGGAGGATCTATGTCAAAAAAATGGGTTTATTTATTCAATGAAGTGGATCAGGCTGAAGCCTATGCCGGCAGTTGGGACGGCGTCCGCGGTTTGTTAGGTGGAAAAGGCGCTAACCTTGGTGATATGACTCGCGCTGGTGTGCCAGTTCCCCCCGGACTGACTATCACAACTGAAGCCTGCAACGCCTTTCAGGTTACCCGCGAATTCCCAGAAGGCGCGTGGGATCAGGTTTTGGTCGCCCTCAAAACGGTTGAGGAACAGGCTGGGAAAAAATTCGGCGATCCTGCCAACCCTCTGCTGGTTTCCTGCCGTTCTGGCGCGAAATTCTCGATGCCGGGGATGATGGACACTGTCCTCAACATCGGTCTCAACGATGAGGTTGCCAAAGGTTTGGTGGTGAAGAGCGGCGACGAGCGTTTCGTCAATGATTCTTATCGCCGGCTTGTGCACATGCTTGGTACCGTTGTGATGGGCATTGACGATGAGCATTTCGAAGAACCTCTGAAGAGCTACAAAGAGCAAAAAGGCTACAAGAGCGATACCGAAATGACCGCCGCTGATTGGGCTGCCATCACCGAAGCATACAAAAAAGTAGTGCTGGAGCAGATGGGCTTTGAGTTCCCGCAGGATCCTTACAAACAGCTCGAACTGGCTGCCAAAGCCGTGTTCGATTCCTGGAATTCCAAACGCGCCATAGATTATCGCCGCCGCGAAAATATTCCCGATGACCTCGGTACCGCGGTCAATATCCAAACCATGGTGTTTGGCAACATGGGCGGAGATTCTGGAACCGGCGTTGCTTTTACGCGCGACCCGCAAACCGGCGAGAATGTGATGTTTGGCGACTACCTGATGAACGCGCAGGGTGAAGACGTTGTTGCTGGCATTCGCAATACCTCAAAAATTTCCGGTCTTAAAGATGAGTTACCTGGTGTTTACCAGCAATTCCACGAGATTACCGAACGTCTTGAGAAGCACTACAAGGATATGCAGGACGTCGAATTCACGATTGAACACGGCAAACTCTGGATGCTCCAGACCCGCAACGGCAAGCGCTCCGCGAAGGCTGCCATCAAGGTCGCTCACGACATGGTTCAGGAAGGTTTGATCGATAAAGTAACCGCGTTAGGGCGCGTTTCGCCAGATCAAATTGATCAGATGCTTCATCCTCAGTTCTCTCACAAAGACATTGAAAAAGCTCGCGCCGAAGGTCGCTTTTATTCCAAGGGCGTCAATGCCTCCCCTGGCGCGGCCGTTGGTCGGATTTATTTTGACGCGGACACGGTTGAGAGAATGCACAATTCTGAAAAACAGGATGTCATCATGGTGCGACCCTTCACCAAGCCGGATGACGTGCACGGAATGCTGGCAGCCAAGGGTATCCTGACCAGTGAAGGCGGCGCGACATCTCACGCCGCGGTGGTTGCGCGGCAGTTTGGTGTGCCTTGCGTGGTTGGCGCTGCCGATATCGCCATCGATATGTCTCGCCGGCAGATGACCTGCCACGGCGTGACGGTTAAAGAAGGCGAATGGATTTCACTTGATGGCACAACCGGTGAGGTTTTTGTGGGTCAGCTCGGTCTGACCACGCCTGATCTTTCGGAACAGAAAGAGCTGATGACCCTGCTTGGTTGGGCGGATGAGGTCTCTCACCTCCAGGTGTGGGCAAATGCTGATTATCCTGCCGACGCTAAACGCGCCCGCGCGTACGGCGCTAAGGGGATTGGTCTCTGCCGAACTGAGCACATGTTCTTTGACGCTTCTCGCCTACCTGACGTGCAGGGGATGATTATGAACGCCGCCAGTACTCAGCGCATGCTCGACAGCCTTGAGCAGCTTGAGAAAGCCTATCAAATTGGTCGGCTTGAGGGGCGCACTCTTAATGAAACTGATAAAGCCGCGCTTAAGGTAGAAATTGAGAAGGAAAAAGCCGCAATCAAAAACTCCCCTGAAGCTAAAACTTATTTTGGCGCGCTCGAGAAGATACTGCCCCTCCAGCGCGGCGACTTCTATGGTCTTTTCGAAGCGATGAGCGGTCTGCCTGTTATCGTCCGACTGATTGACCCGCCACTGCATGAATTCCTGCCGAGTATGGAAGATTTGTTGACCGATGTGGCAACCCTGAAAGCCAAGGGCATCACGGATGGTCTTGCGGAAAAAGAGCATATGCTGGCGGTCGTCCAGGAACTCCACGAAAGCAACCCGATGATGGGACTTCGCGGTATTCGCCTGGGCATCGTCTACCCCGATATCATGAAAATGCAGGTGCGGGCGATTTTTGAGGCGGCATGCGACGCAAAACTGAATGGTTTTGATCCGCACCCCGAAGTGATGATCCCCCTGACTGGGCATGTAAATGAGCTTAAGGAAGTTCAGCCTACTTTGGTCCGGATTGCCCGGGATGTTATGGCTGAAAAGGGTGTTCAGGTTAATTACAAATTTGGCACCATGATCGAAATCCCCCGCGCCGCGATGACAGCAGCTGAGATCGCTGAATATGCCGAATTCTTCTCCTTTGGCACCAACGACCTGACCCAAATGACCTTTGGCTACAGCCGTGATGACGCAGAACGCACCTTCCTCGGCGAATATGTCTCCAAGGGCATCCTCCCGAAGAATCCCTTCCAGCAGCTTGACCGTGATGGTGTAGGCCGGCTGATGCGCCGTGCGGTTGAAGACGGGCGCGCAGTCCGCCCAACCCTTGAGGTTGGAATTTGCGGCGAACACGGCGGCGACCCGAGCTCAATTGAGTTCTGCCACATCATTGGCAACAACTACGTAAGCTGTTCACCCTTCCGTGTGCCGTTGGCGCGCCTGGCTGCTGCTCAGGCTGCCCTGAAACACGGCTAAACTATCAAAAACTAACCGAAAATGGCTCCAGCGATGGAGCCATTTTTTTAT
>LUZV01000183.1 GCA_001603765.1 Anaerolineales bacterium Chloro_02
AAGAAAGCGCGGGATCCGTTCGCTTAGACCCAGCGCCGCTAAGATTTTACCTCATTTATTGAGCAATTGGCTATCAATTCGGTCTGATTGGCGGTTTTACATCCACAAAACACTAGGTTGCTGGTCATAAATAATTAAAAACAGCCGCCCGGGTACAGTTTAAGGCAGCTCGTCTAAAAAACAAATCTGTCCACCCGGCTTTGGGTGCCAGATTAAACGGCTCTGTTAAAAGACCAGTGAGTTAAGTTACTTTTTTAGTGAAAAAAGACGGGTTTCAACTATCCTTTTGACAAGCCGCGCAGATGCCAAACAGAATAAGATGGTTAGTTAAGACATGGAAGTGATTATTTTCCTGAATTTTCGAAAACAACTCTCTCACCTCATTGTCTTCAATTGTGAGCACTTGCCCGCACTTCTGACAAACCAAATGATGGTGCCTTCCATCCGCCAGAATCTCATACACAGCCGACCCAGTCCCCATGTCCGAAACAGACACACTGCCAGAGGTAACAAGGCGCTCAAGTGCCCGGTAAACCGTAGAAAGGTTCACCGCTGGCAGCCGCTCGCGAATTTTTTCATAGACCTGAGCGGATGTCAGGTGGGCATGTTCTTTTGAGAGTGTTTCGATGATTATCTGATCAACTGACGAAGCGCGCATGAAGTCTCCAATTAAAACCAAAACGCAAATCTTTGCAATTGCAACAATTCGTGTTATTATTGAGCCTGTTTAATTTTACCCCACAAAAGGATGGCTCGCTCATGTTAAACAAATCCTCTCTGAAGAAAATACCACGCTGGATCCCTGCTTACTATATTCTCATGGCATTTTGGTTCCTCTCCACAGCGCTCCATATTCCAGATGGATACCTTAGCCCCGCAACCACCACTGTAATGACGATCCTTGTGCTGCCGTTTTGGATCATCGGGCTTAAAAAATTGCGTGAAAAAATATCCGCCAAAACGGTTTCAGCCGTGGCGCTTTTTGCCGCGTTTTCATTTGTGATTATGATGTTCAACGTGCCTCTCCCCGGCGGCACAACCGGGCACGCCGTTGGCGGCGCCCTGGCAGCCATTATCCTCGGCCCAGAAATTGCCACCATTGCCATTTCAATCGCGCTGGTTATCCAGGCAATCTTTTTTGGCGATGGCGGCATCCTTGCCATTGGCGCCAATTGTTTCAATCTGGCGGTCATCCTCCCTTATGTGTCCTATGCCATCTACCAGGCTTTTTCAAGGAACCAACCTCTCGATTCTAAACGGCGAATCCTGGGTTCCGCGGTCGGCGGTTGGGCAGGACTAACCATCGCAGCCTTTGTCACAGCTGTTCAGTTCGGAATTCAGCCAGCCTTCTGGCATGCGGCAGACGGCACCCCTCTATACGCGCCTTACCCCCTATCCGTCGCCATCCCAGCCATGGTAATCCCCCACATTCTTGTAGCTTCCGTGGTTGAAGGTTTAATAACAGCTCTGGTCGTGGCTTACCTTATCCGTGCTAATAAACCTGCCTTGGAATTTGTGAACAAAATTGAAACCTCCTCAGCTCCTTCCAACGCACCCAAATGGCGCACGCTTTGGATCGGTTTGGCGGTCTTGATCGTGATCACTCCGCTTGGCTTACTCGCGCCGGGAACCGCCTGGGGCGAGTGGGGAGCGGAAGAGCTCACCAGCCTGGGATTTTCTTTCATCCCGGAAGGTCTGGAAAAGTTATCTGGTTTGTGGTCAGCGCCCATGCCCGATTACGAAATTCCAGCCATCCAGAACCCAACCGTCGCGTATATCCTCTCAGCAATAATCGGAATTTTTATCGTTGTCGGTTTGGTTTGGCTCTTCGCGAAATTGGTTGCGATTGGAAGGAAACCCGAACCCCAAAAGTCTTAAGGTCACAAGCCGTTGAAGCAGCCGCTCAAATCACGCAACCGCAGCGGTATTATTGAACGAACTCTGACAGACATCAACAATACCCTGGAGCAATCCGTTTTTGCTGAGAAGATCTCAAGGCGCGGCGGGTTGCTTCAGGTTGTCGACCCTCGGATCAAACTCATCTCAATGATTGTCTTTCTCTTGACAGTTGGGCTTACTCGCCAACTGGCTGTTTTAGGCATTCTTTGCGCGTTCACCTTTTTGCTGGCGGCATTGTCCGCGATCCCAATCGGCTTTTTCATTAAGCGCGTCTGGGGTTTTGTGCTGCTTTTCACCGGCATTATCGCGCTTCCAGCCATCTTCATCACCCCTGGACCAGCCATCGCGGACCTTCCCTTTGGTCTGAGTGTCACAAAAACCGGTGTTCAAACCGCCTTGTTCCTAATCCTCCGCAGCGGAACATCGGTGTCGTTCACAATTTTAACCATCCTGACCACACCCTGGGCAGATCTATTAAAAGCGCTTGGTGTTCTGCGCGTCCCCGACGTCCCGATCCTCATATTGGGAATGACCTACCGCTACATCCACCTTTTTCTTCATCTCACCGATGAAATGTTTCTTTCCCGTAAAAGCCGAACGTTGCGCAAGCTGAGCGGGAAGGAGGAGCGCCGCTTGGTAGGTGAAGTCGCGAGCCACCTGTTAGGAAAATCCTTACATCTGAGCAGCGAAGTCTACCTGGCGATGGAGTCCCGCGGCTACCGCGGTTACCCTAAAACGATTAACGTTTTTCAGATCCGCTGGGTTGATTGGTGCTACAGCGGAGCGATGTTGGCGATCTTAAGCGCGGCACTGTGGTTCGGAAAATAAACTCATGGATGATGACTACTATGGCATTTGAACTTGCTGAAAATCAGCCCGTCTACGAAGTTACCAATTTGGGGTTCTCCTATGATGGTCAGACCCCAGCTTTGGAAGCTATCGATATGATCGTTCACCCCCATGAAATCCTGGCGATCGTTGGATCAAATGGGTCCGGTAAAAGCACACTTTTGAAAATTCTGGACGGTCTTTACTTCCCCACAGGCGACACCGTAAAAGCGTTTGGGCAGATCCTCAGCGAGCAGGCTTTTCGTGATGACGTTTTCAATTTCGAGTTTCGCAAGCGGGTTGGATTTATCTTCCAAGACAGTGACGTCCAATTATTTATGCCGTCTGTTTGGGACGAAATCGCCTTTGGACCACTCCAATTAGGTGTGGAAAAACAAGAAATCGTGTCTCGCGTCGAGCGCGCGTTAAACGAATTGAACATTGCCAAGTTAAGAGACCGCGCCCCACACCAATTATCTGGCGGTGAGAAAAAGCTTGTCGCGCTCGCTTCAGTAGTAAGTTTAGCGCCTGAAGTTTGGTTGATGGACGAGCCTTCCGCGGGGTTGGATCCGCGCAGTGCCTCGTGGCTGAAAGGCTTCATCTCTGCCCAGGCTCAGGCAAAAAAGACAGTTGTAATTTCCACGCACGACCTGTCGCTTGTTGAAGCGGTTGCCAACCGCGTTTATGTGATGGATGAAAACCATCGCGTTATCGCGGAAGGCAGCCCTGAGGTGATTCTCAGCGACCGTTCTCTGCTAATTCAAGCCAACCTTTGTGTCAACAAGTAAAAGCGCGGGATAGCGCTCGTTCTAACCTCTTCAATTCTTATCTGGCGCATTCAAACGCCTCACCCCTCAAGGTCTCCACGGCGTGATCCATCACCGGTAAAAACACGTCCAGGCATTCCCGCACCGCTTTAGGGCTCCCCGGCAGATTGATAATCAGCGTCCGACCGCGAACGCCTGCCACCGCTCGCGAAAGCATCGCCCGGTTGGTCACTTCAAGGCTT
>LUZV01000184.1 GCA_001603765.1 Anaerolineales bacterium Chloro_02
AACGTTACTTATCAGATTCCGACCGCCAGTTGTTGGATATAATCAGTACAGAAAGTGAGGTTTTTATGAAGAAATTTGTTGCTGAATTTAAAGAATTTATATCACAGGGCAACGCGCTCGATCTGGCAATTGGTGTTGTCATTGGCGGCGCGTTTGGCGCGATCGTTAACTCATTGGTTTCAGATCTGATTATGCCGCTTGTTGGGCTGTTTTTAGGTAAGGTCAACATCTCTGATCTCTTTATCCAACTTAATAAGGCGGCAGTAGCTATCCCTGCCGGGGCTACCTTGACCGCCGCCAGAGAGGCAGGCGCGGTGGTCTTTGCTTACGGCAATTTTTTGATGCAAGTTTTGGATTTTCTGATCATCGCGTTTGTGATTTTCTTGTTAGTAAAAGCGATTAATAGAATCCGCAAACCAGCAGAAGCCCCTGCCGCGGTGCCAACCACAAAAGCTTGTCCGTTTTGCAAAACCGACATCCCGCTGGAGGCAACCCGCTGTCCTCACTGCACCTCCCAACTGTAATAATTGATTTGCTTTAAAAAGGCTGTTCAGGCAGCCTTTTTTGATTCGGTCATGCTACAATTTGCGAATGAAAAACCGAATTCATTTTGGCGATAACCTTCTTTTTCTGAAAAATTTGCCTGAGGGCGCGGTGGATTTGATTTATATCGACCCGCCATTCAACACCGGCAAGGTACAATCGCGCCGGCAGATCAGGACCTCTCGCTCAGATGAAGGGGATCGGATTGGCTTTGGGGATAGGAACTACCGTACCGAACTGATCTCCACCCGCGATTACCGCGACAGTTTTTCCGACTACCGCGCATTTTTAGAGCCGAGGTTGAGAGAGGCTTACCGGGTTTTGAACCCCAGCGGAAGCCTGTACTTCCACATTGACTTCCGCGAAGCACACTACTGCAAAATCCTGCTGGACGAAATCTTCGGTCGCGAAAATTTCCTTAATGAAATTATCTGGGCTTATGATTTTGGCGGTCGCGCCAAGGACCGATGGCCAGCGAAACACGACAATATCTTTTATTACGTAAAGAATCAGCAGAATTACACTTTCAACCGGGATGATATCGACCGCATCCCGTATATGGCTCCAGGTCTGGTGGGGGAAGAAAAGGCAAAGAAGGGCAAACTGCCAACTGACACGTGGTGGCATACGATCGTGGGGACGAACAGCCGTGAGAAAACCGGCTACCCCACGCAAAAGCCGCTGGGTATTTTGGAGCGAATTATTCGGGCGTCCTCAAACCCCGGCGATCTTGTCCTGGATTTCTTTGCGGGCAGTGGAACCACCGGAGAAGCTTGCCTCAAGCTCGGGCGGTATTTTATTCTTGCAGACAATAACCCCCAGGCGATCGAAGTCATGAGAAGCCGATTTGCCAACACTGAGATTGATTGGACAGAAGATGAGTGAGGATCAGTTATATCCGATTATTGATTTTGACCCAGACCCAGAGGCGATCATCAGCCCTTTTATGAATGAAACCCCGCCCGACTTCCCTGAACATGTGGTGATGTGCTTTTTCAAAGAAGTGATCGAAAAAGTGGCGGCAGAGCGGGACGTTAAAACAGTCTACGTGGCAAGATCGGAGGTTGGTCCGGTCCCATTTTATGAAATGGAAATTGAAGGGAAGAGGCTGGGATTCTTTCAGGCGCTGGTTGGCGCGCCGCTGGCAGCCGGGTTCATGGAAAAGGCAATTACGATGGGCGGAAAGAAATTTGTCGTTTGCGGCGGATCAGGTGTGCTCAATCCGGAGCTGACGGTTGGGCATTTGTTGATCCCAACTACCGCCGTGCGCGATGAAGGCACCTCGTATCATTATCTGCCGCCCGCGTTTGAAATCGAGCTGAATCAACGGGTCGTTAAGCGCATAGAAACTGTCGTGAAGGATGAAGGTTTGGAATATCTGCTGACCAAAACATGGACAACAGACGCCTTTTACCGCGAAACCAAAAGGAGGGTGGATAAATTCAGAAAGGCGGGATGTGACGGTGTGGAGATGGAAGCGTCCGCGCTGGCGGCTGTGGCTGAGTTTCGCGGTGTTGAGTTTGGGGCTTTGTTTTACGGCGGGGACGTGGTCCACGCTGATGGCTGGGACCACCGCGGCTGGAACGACCGGACTGAAATCCGTGAGAATTTGTTCTGGCTGGCAGTTAAAGCTTGCCTGGGTTTATAGGAGGACTGAGACATGGCAATCATCGATTCCCATCTGACTGTTTTAGAAAATCAAACGCGGCAAACGGTTTTGGAAGGCGTGCCGGATGTGCTGCTGCCAAACTATGATGGGTATGGTCTGGCGAACCTAACGCCAAGCATCAGCCGCTGGCTGGGTGGACCGGAATTACTTGCGCCGGCATTTGCCAAACCCATCCTGGATCAATTCGCGCCGCGCTATAAAAGGGTCGTAGTCTTTTTGGTGGACGCGCTTGGGTACAACCAATTAATCCGCTTGATGGAGCAGGGTCAGGCTGAGTTCTGGCAGCGGAAGCTCGACCGCTCAAAGCTCATCCCGCTCACCAGTATCTCACCCAGCACCACTTCAACCGCGCTCACCACCATCTGGACGGGCAGCACCCCCAAGCAGCACGCCATCATTGGCTACGAAATGTGGGTGAAATCGCTTGGAATGGTGATCAATACCATTTTGCACACCCCAATTACTTACACTGGCGATGTTGGCGGGTTGGTCAGGGCAGGTTTTGAACCGACGAGCTTTCTCGGGTTGCCGCCAGTTGGCAATTTGCTTGCCGCAAGAGGAATCGAACCCCATGTTTTCATTCCCGCCGGCATCCTCAACTCAGGGCTTTCGCAAATGCATCATGTGGGCAGCCGGCTGCACGGCTATGCCGCGGAAGGCGATCTTTTCGTCAACCTGCGCGAGCTGCTGAATTCCCGACCCAACAATTCTAAATTTGTCTATGTTTACTGGAGCCTGGTGGACAGCCTGATGCACCATTACGGCACCTATAACGAACGCGTAACCGAACAGTTCAGGAGCTTTTCCGAAGCGTTTGAACGTATCTTCATGAACAAACTTGAATCTTGGGCACGGGAAGACACTCTGATCCTGCTCACTGCTGATCATGGTTCAGTGGAAACCCCTGTTTATCCCAACTATGACTTACACAACCATCCGGAATTGATGGAAATGCTGGCGATACCGCCAACTTGCGAGGGAAGATTGCCCTTCCTTTATCTTCGTGATGGAAAAGAGGCGGCTGTCAGGCAATATTTTGAGCATGCCTGGCAGGATCAGTTTACATTAATAACGCGACAACAAGCATACGACCTGGGGCTTTTTGGTCATGGCGCATCTAACAACGATCTTAATAACCGTGTTGGCGATTTGGTCGCAATCCCTCAGGGCAACACGTACCTTTGGTGGGCGAACAAGACAAACGTGATGCAGGGACGGCACGGCGGTTTGCACCCGGATGAGATGCTTGTGCCGCTTTACGCGCTGACGACTGAATAATCGGGCGACAGCGTAATTTGACGGTGACCGTAGCAGTTGATGACGCGGGTGTTTTTGTGCTGCGTATCCCGGGCTTTTAGTGGGTTATAAAGATGGATGTGCCCGTGCAGGTGAAGCTTTGGGCTGAAGGTTTCAATCAGCCAAAGGAAAGCTTCAACACCCTGGTGGGCTGGATCGTCTTCGTCATGAATTCCGGCAGGCGCGGCATGGGTCACAAAAATATCCAGATAGCGCCCATAGCGCATTTTATTTAACATTAACTGCGGCACAAGGCTTAGAACTATCTGCCACATCTGCGCCTGAGTGTACTGAAAAGCGCCTTGGTTATAGCGCAAGCTGCCTTCAACCCCAGCCAGGATGAGATCAAGCTGAGGGTCATAGATGACTTTGCGGTGAAGATTGATCGCGCCGTCTGGATGCTGGCGCACTTCGCCGTCTCGGTCCGCAATATCAAAAACGTGATTACCCTGCACATAATAGAGTGGGGTATCGAGCATACTGATGACAAATTCGAGGTAATCCCACGGCAAATCGCCGCAGCTGATGATCGCGTCCAAACCAGGAAAGCGCTCACGGATGCGGTGATTGTAAACCGCGGGCACTTCCAAATCACTCAGACACAGCAGCTTTAACGGATTCACGAACTTTGAGCCACAGCCACTGCCGCAGCCATTCCGCCTTCATGCGTGATCGACACCGACCATTCATCCAAGCCTTTGAGCTTAGCCACATCTGCCGCGAAACCATGCAAAACGACCTTTGGCTCACCGTTTTGCGCGTGAACAATTTCAATATCCTGCCAGGCAACCTTACCGATGCCCGTGCCGAGCGCTTTTGAAACGGCCTCTTTTGCTGAGAAAAGACCCGAAAGAGTTTCGTTATCATCCCTTGCTTGCGCGATCTCAACTTCCGTGAAAACGCGTTTGACAAAACGCGCGCGGATCGCGGGATTCACCTCCGCCAGGCGAGACGTTCGCAGAAGATCGATGCCGCAGCGAATCATTCAGACCGCCCTTCCGGCTGAGGCAATGATGAGCTTGTCCAGGTCCCAGTAGCGCTGCGCGGCATCCAGGATTTCATCAGCGCTGACGCTTTCGATGATCGCGGGCAGTTCCTTCAGGTGGTCTAAACTGTAATGGTAGCGTTCAATACTCACCAACATGGAAGCGATTCCAGCGTTAGATTCGAGCGAGAGCGGCAGCCTGCCCAGCGCCTGGGCTTTTACGTCTTCAAGCTCGTTTTGAGTGACAGGCTCATTGATAAACTTGCGCAGTTCTTCGCGCAGCAGATCGATGGCTTTTTCCAGATTGTCGGGATTAACTCCGGCTTCGATTGTCCAGGTGGTTGGTCCGAGCCCGGCGCCTAAGTAGCTGGCAACTTCATACGCCAAGCCGTTCTTTTCGCGCAGGGCTTTGCCAATGCGCCCCATCATGCCGTAGCGTCCAAGAATGGTATTGCCAATTGAACAAACCTGAAAATCGCGGCTGAGTGTCTTGGGGGCTGGAACACCGATTACAACGTCACTTTGCGCCTTGTCTTCCAACGCTACATGGCTGCGGACCGCTTGTGTGGGAGGAACGAACGCCGGCAGTTCAGCTTGCGAGAGTTTTTGGCCTGGCTGCCAATTGCCGAGCGTTCTTGAGAAAATCTGCCGCGCTTTTTCCGGATCGATGCCGCCGCAAAATGCCATTACCAGCCCGTCAGGTCCGTAATTGTCTTTGTGGAACGCTCTCAGGTCTTCAAGCTGAATTGCGGCAACGCTCTGCGCGCTGCCAATGCTCGGATTGGCGTAGGGGTGCGCGCCGTAGAGCGCGCGGTTAAACTCCTGCGAAGCCATTTCGGCAGTATCCTGATTTTGTACCGCGATTGAGGTCAGAATTTGGTTGCGGACGCGCTTGAACTGTTTTTCGGTGAATGATGGTTGAGTAAGCACCTCCAACAGGAGATTCCAAATTGTTTCTAGGTCTTC
Organism: Anaerolineales bacterium Chloro_02; assembly: GCA_001603765.1. Taxonomy (GTDB): domain Bacteria; phylum Chloroflexota; class Anaerolineae; order Anaerolineales; family Anaerolineaceae; genus Mesolinea. Next base: position 5,460 of record LUZV01000184.1, read on the forward strand.
GCTAAGGCACTGACCAAAAAAGGTGCTGGAAAGATGACCGGTTCCAATAGAAAGCGAAGCACCGATACTCTCGATTTTGTCATGCAGCTTTTGGAAGGTCAGATTTTTGGTGCCAGTCATCAGCATGTCGGTTGTGAAAGAGGCAAGCCCGCGCTTCTCCACTGGATCGGTGAAGGCACCGGGGCGCATAAAACCGCTGAAATAAACTGCCGGGCTGGTCAGGTTTGGGTAAGCCAGCAGCGTGCTGTTGTTGTTAAATTCAGCCCTCAGGATACTGCTTGAATCGGGCATGGCGCTGTTCATGCGGCACCTCGCGAATTCCTGGCTCGGTAAATACCGACAACGCGCTGATCTTCGCGCAGGTATTTCCGGGCGGTTGATAAAACCTGGCTGGGTGTTACCGCGCTCAAGCGGGGCAGATAATTGGTAAACCATTCATAATCGCTAAACGAGTTGGCGTAACCCATCCAAAAGCCATGGTTAGTGATGTTGTCGCAGCCGTAAGCGAAAAGCGCCCGCGCTTGTTTGATCGCGCGTTCAAGTTCCGTCACGCTCAGCTCCCGAGACTTTAACCGAGCTACCTGTTCATCCACAATGCCCAAAACAGCGGCAGGATCGCCATCGGGCTGGATGGTAGTAAACACCTTGTATACTCCCGGGTCGATATTGGCGGACAGGTCGCCAAACACAGAAACCGCCTGACCTTCTTCGACCAACGCCTGATACAGCCAGGACGTGCGGTTGCCGATGCTTCCGCTGCCAAACATGTTGAGCGATGACGGCCCGCTCAGCACGCTTTCAAGGATGCTATACGCGAAAAAGTCCGGGTCGCTGGCTGCCGGGCAGCGCCAGGCAACTTCAAGATAGTGCGCTTCTCCAGGTCCTTCCATCTCAACCAGATCGCCTGGGTTGAGCGAATCTTCCTGAATGGGAATGGTCGTTGTGACGGGCATGGAAGGAATGCCGCCAAAAAGCTCCTCGACATCATCACGCACCTGGTCAGCAGAAAAATCGCCCGCGACGCAGAGGATCGCGTTTGAAGGCTGGTAATAGCGGCGGTAATGTTGATAGAGGTCATCCCGGGTGGTGGCACGCAGATCATCCTTTGAGCCCAAAACCTCGTTGCGGTAGGGGTGAGCCTGGAAGGCGCGCTGTTGAACGGCTTCGTCCAGGCGGAATTCGGGGTAGTTTTCGGAACCTTCACGCTCAGACAAGATGACTGTGCGTTCTGTTTCAACCTCGTCCGGATCGAAACGGCTATTAACCATGCGGTCAGCTTCAAGTTCGAGGGTGGAGCGTAAATGGTCAGAGGGCATGGTTTCAAAATAGGTTGTCCAATCAGGACTTGTGAAGGCATTCGCGTAGCCGCCAACACGGGAAACCAGGTTGTCGATATCCTCCCCTGAATATTTCCGCGTCCCCTTGAACTGCATGTGCTCCACCCAGTGGCTTAGCCCTGTCTTACCGGGTTGTTCATTCCGCGATCCGATTCCATACCAAATCCACGTGCTCGTGACCGGGGCGGTATGAATTTCTTTGAGCATCAGCCGCAAACCATTCTGAAGCTGGTATTGAATGAGGTTTTGATTGGGGATGGTGGACATTGAAGGTTAATTTTTGCGGGGTTTAGTCGGTTTTTGTTCTTTTGAAAGATACTTTGTTGGACGGATCATGAAAAATAGCCCCACACAAATCACAAAAATGCCGATCATGACCCCACGGGACTGAAGCGTGCCGAGAAGAACATAGGGGAGGGGATTGGTGCCAAACCCGAAGGCATCCGCGAGCGCGGTAAACACGCAAATAACACAGCCGGTCGCGACAATGCGCGTACTAAAATCCGCTCTTAGCGATCTGGGTCCTCCGTTCCAGAAGGAATTCAGCAAGCCGATTGCCGATAAACTCATCAAACCGATGCCAGATAAGATCACAATGATTTGAACAAACCCGATGTACCGCCCCCGATCCAGACCAAAGAGGTCAGGTCGCAATCCGATTAACAGAATCAGGAACCCCAAAACCAAGCCCGTCAGACCTAAACGAACCTGAAACTTAGGAAAACCGTTAGTTTTTGCGATCTTTTTTGGGTTTCCCGGATCAAGCAGTACATCTGGTTGTGTCAATGATTTTCCTTTAGCTACGCTGGCAGCACCGATTCGATCATTTTTAAGAAGTTGCCAGAGGCAATTTTGTTTATCTGATCTGAATCATACCCGATATCTTCCAGAAAAGGAAACAGCTTGGGCAAGTCGGCGATGGTGTCAATTTCAGCGGGCACCATCTCCACTCCTAATCCTCCGTCAAAGTCAGTGCCGAGCCCAACATGATCCACATCACCCGCCATTTGGCAGATATAGTCGATCTGCTCTGCCACAAGGCTCAGGGAGATAGCTGGCTTTCCACCGTCTTCTTTCCAATTCGCGTTGAGAAATACATTAATCGGCGCGACGCCAATCAGACCGCCGCGGGCGATTAACTTCGTGATCACTTCGTCGCTCAGGAGCCTGTTCGAATTGTAACCCTTGACGAGCTTGGAGGCGTTGGCATGGCTGGCGATAATCTGACCTGGGTAGAGGTCAAGGC
>LUZV01000185.1 GCA_001603765.1 Anaerolineales bacterium Chloro_02
GGCGAAGATTTCGGCGTCCTCATATACGCTGCGGTCCTGAACCACCGACCCCTCAGCCAGCAGCAGTTCTTTATGGATTTTCAGCCTGCGGGTGAGAAAATAAACCTGAGAATGATAGGACCAGCGCTTCATGTCCTCATAAAAATCAGCCAGGTAAGGGTTTTGCTCGTGAGGCTCATAAAAAGGCGTAAAACCCAGCCTCTCACTGAGAATTTTTACGAGCGTGGTCTTGCCCGAACCGATGTTGCCCGCTACAACGATAAATTTGTCCATAGACGGTTCTCTTTTCTTAAAAAGTCTTGAGCCTTCGCGCTGAGCTTTGATTGAAGATGAAAGCCAGACTAATTATAAACACCAACTCAGCCTTACTGCGGTCAAGTTTTCTTCCGGCAGGCTTTCGGTTTGGGGCGCACATGGCTAGCACCGCGCTGACGGCTGAACAAATCAAATGCTGGCTGAAGAGCGAAAGTCCGCGTTAGCAGGTGAGAGAATAAACCATCACAGCGAATGAGCAACCCTTGCCTAACTCGCTGTGATGTTTCTTACCTTTTATGGAATTTCGTTCTGGACGAAGGGAACATAGATCGTATACGTCGGAGGCGGTGGTGTTGGAGTAACCGTTGGAACCGTGGTTGGCGTGAAAGTTGGGGTTAGGCTTCCGCCATCGGAAATGGTGAAGAAGATGGCAGTTGGAGGACCCCACGCGCCAGATCCATCCAGCGCTTCCACAAATAAGGTGTGCTGACCCGGGGTCAGACTGGAGGTGGAGGCGGCAAAGGTAGCAGAGTATTTTGGCACCTGAGTGCGTAAAACAATCGTTTTAGGGTTAGAGCCGCTTATCCAGGAAGGTTTATCGAATGAATAACGAATCGAATCGATGTTTTGGGAAGCTATGCCCCCCTTATATCCGCTATAGAGGGTGTCATCCGCGGTGTAATTGACAATCAGATTTTGCCCTGGCTGCACGGTGCTGGCAGAAAGTGAAAGGCTGCTCACTTCGGGCCCATAGGCAAGGCGGTAAGGAAGCCGCGCGATTTTGATTGCGCGCAGAAGCGCCTGGATGTTGCGCGGGTTGATATCATTTTCAAAAGTGCTGCAGCTTTGATGGAAGGTGTCGCCGAGCTCAAAGCAAAACCCTGGCAGACCCAACTCGCCGTAAGCCCAGTCGTCTGTGGTGCCGGCAGAAGGATAAAGCTCCGTTGATTTCTGCGGGGTGTGCCCATTGTAATAGGCGAATTTATAACTCATCACTTTCAGGCTGGCATCATTTGGAGCAGCGCTGTAAGTGTAACCCCAAGGCCAGAGCACCAGGCGCGAATAGCTATGCAGGTCGATGAACATCCCGGTCGCGGTCAGCTCGTTGACTTTATCCGAAGGGTTGGGTCCTCGCTGTGTTTTTACGCCATAAAACAGATTGATTGGCTTCATCACGAATGCGTCCGTCAGGATTGGTAGAGAGCACCAGGTGGACGAAGTTGTAATCGAGCAGCCATTTCACATCCGCGTTAGTCTCATAATTGCTGAGCAGATATTCCGCCAGGCGCAAGCTGACTTCCGGCGGCGCCCATTCGCGGGCGTGAATGCCGCTCATGAAGAACGCGTTCGATTTTGAAACAGAAGGCGTCGTGCGGTTGCCCAATACCAAGGCTCTGATATCCCAACCAGAACTCGCGTTTTGTGTCTTCTCCCAGGAATCACCAATATCAACCAACTGAACAAGGTCGGGATATGCGACCGCAAGGGAATCCGCGGAGGCATAGATTTCAGGCAGTGTGCGGTAGCAAGGGTATCCCGGGATACCAGTTATCTGCCCGGCGAGGGGCTTGACCTCTTTATTGATCTGAGTGGTATAGGGGATGTCAACCGTCCAAACAAAACCCTGAGCGGTTAAGGCGTCGCGCGTGATCTGATTGCTAAAGATTTTTACCGTCTGAGCTTCTGGGTCCACTTCAACAACGTCGTAGCGGTTTGCCAGATCAGCCAACTGATCCCGATCGTTGTAATGGACAATTAAGACCTGATTTTCTGGAAGCGGGTCGTTTGCCAACACGCCTCCTGAATGG
>LUZV01000013.1 GCA_001603765.1 Anaerolineales bacterium Chloro_02
ATTCTAGACTCCTCATTAACAATTGAGCCAATTATAAGGCAGTCCAGCAGCTTTTGCCCTGGTGTTTGCATGCCTGTTGGCTGGGTGGATTTTCCTGATCATAATTGAGGCTGCCTATTTTTGCGATTATCAATTATATTAATGAAGAGAGATGAGGTGAATGATGCTGGAACAGTTTGGCGATCCAATGATCTTCAAAATTGCAGGGTTGACGGGCGCGGCTTTTGGGTTGTTGGGGGTGATTCTGCCGGCATCGGTGTACCGCGGGAAGGAAGGTGAAAAGTATTCCTTTCTCAACCATTACATTTCTGAGCTTGGAGAACGTGGCGTCTCACGCTGGGCTTGGGTCTTCAATTTCAGTTTCATCATTTGCGGGCTCAGCCTCACCCTGGCTTCGATCTCCCTGGGGCTATACCTGAGCGGTGTGTGGAGTAAACTGGGGCTGCTCTTTGGCGTAATAACCGGACTCGGGCTGACGATGGTTGGCGTGTTTCCGATGGATACGATTAAGCCTCACACGATCGCGGCGCTCACGTTTTTTAGGGGTGGGTTTTTGATGGTGCTCACTTTTTCCCTGGCGTTTCTTTTTCCGGGAGAAGGCGGCGCTGTGATCCCGCGCCTGATGGGGTTGGCTGGGGTCGTCCCTCTCAGCGCGTTTGGATATTTTTTGTGGCTGATGTGGACCGTGCGGGACAAAGTTGATCAGCCGCTTTCAACTAAAGAGATGGAGCGCCCGCGCGTCTGGAAATTTGCGGTTTGGGAGTGGGCGATCTATTTCTCGGTCATGTTCTGGCTGCTGTTGTTCAGCCTGGTCATCAGTTGAACCCCCGACGGATGGGTACCCCTTGTTTTCTAATTTTGTGGGTTGGTTATACAATTAAGGACAGTTTTATAGGAGGACGACAATGGAAAGAGGAAAAGGTTGTGCTTGCTGCAGCTGCGGTTGTTTTGGGTGTCTTATGCCGATTATTGCGGCGATCGTGGTGATCGGACTGCTGCTCGCGATTTTTGCGCCATTCACTCACGAATATCAACACATGATCCCGGATGATTTTCGGCAGATTTTCCCTGATATCAATGAAGGCACCAGACTTCCTTCTCATGAGGGAATGGTCGCGCCAGTTTATGATTGGAATTGGCCCTCGGGGCAAGTCACTTTCAGCAGCCTTTTATAGCGATTGCCTGCTCAAATTGACGCTTAGCTAACCCGCTACAAGGGATAGATAAGAGCGTGTCAGCTCATTAAAATCAGTCCTTGAAAGGCACAAAAAAATGAAACAGGATAGCACAGTCAGCAGGTTTATCGTAATTGGGGGCGGGATCGCGGGCGTGAGCGCCGCGGAGGCGATCCGTGAACTTCAGCCGGAGGCGGATATCACCTTGATTTCTGAGGAGCCAAATCTGCCATACTTTCGCATGAGCCTCACCCGCTACCTGGCGGGTGAAGTGGAGCGGGATAAACTCCCGCTGCACGATCAGCAGTGGTATCAGCAGCACCACATCACTATTCGGATTAATACCCATGTTGACGCTATTGACCCGGAAACCAAACACATCCGTCTTGCCAGTGGTGAGGAATTGGCTTACGACAAGCTCATCCTTGCGTCTGGCGCGCATCCAAACGTGCCGCCCTTCACCGGGCGGGAGCTGAAAGGCGTGCAGACGCTGCGCACACTGGAAGACGCGGACCTGATTTTGGAGGTCGCCAGGCGTAAGGCTAAAGTGGTCTGCATTGGGGGCGGTCTTTTGGGCTTGGAAGTGGCTGGCGCGGTGGCAAGGCAGGGCGCGGATGTGACGGTTTTGGAAGGGCTCGATTGGCTCTTGCCCAGGCAGTTGGACGCGCAAGCCAGCGCCATCCTGAAGCAAAAGATCGAAGATCTGGGCATTAAGGTGATCGTGCCGGCGCTGACCAAGGCGCTGCTTGGTGAAGGTCGGGTGGAGGTCGTGGAGCTGGCGGATGGACAAACGCTGCCAGCGGATTTGGTGCTCATCAGCACAGGCGTCTCGGCGAACCTTGAACTGGCAAAATCGGCAGGGCTGACAGTGAACAGGGGTGTAGTGGTGGATGAGCGCATGCGCACCTCCAACCCGGATATTTTCGCTGCGGGCGATCTGATCGAATTCCAGGGGAGAGGCTACGGCTTGTGGATGCCGGCGAAAACTCAGGGAACGATTGCCGGGCAAAACGCCGCCGGCAAAGACGCCACCTTCCTGGGCGACCCGCCTTCAACCAAATTGAAGGTGTTGGGCGTGGACGTATTCAGCATCGGGCAGTTCTCGCCAAGCGCTGAGGGCGACCTGTTGGTGGCGGAGAGCCAAGACGGCAGCTACCGCAGCTTCTTGTTCCGCGACGGCAAGATCATCGGCTCGATATTATTGGGGGATGCCAGCCTGGCAACGAAGGTTAAGGCGGCAGTTGAAGGCAAGAAGGACTTTTCCGCGGTTCTGCGGGAAGGCGTGGACGCGCGGGCGATCATTGCCTCGCTTTGATGAAATCATGGGACGGGTTGGCGGCGGAGGGTTTTAACAACGCAAGTTCCCTAATCGCCAACC
>LUZV01000186.1 GCA_001603765.1 Anaerolineales bacterium Chloro_02
TGCCAACACCGCTGTCTCAATGGCGCGAGATGCACCACTCACGTCTACTGCCGCGTCCAGACCGCCAAACCGCGATTGAATTTGCGCTAACTGCTCTTCGACCGGGCAGTCAACAATCCAGTTGATGCCCATTTGCTGAGCGAGCGCGCAGCGCTCCTCCACCGGATCAATCGCGATCACTTCCGCCCCAAGTTTTTGGAGCATGACCGCCGCCAACACGCCAATCATTCCCATACCGAACACCCCCACGCGGTCGCCCAGGCGAACATCCACGGTGTTCACACCGCTGATTGCCACCAGCGCCAGCGTGATCAGCGAGCCTTCCTGGGCGCTGATCGCTTCGGGCAACTTAAAAATCATGGGTCCCTGAGTGCGCGTCCCGCGGGAAAAGCGGCAAACAGAAGCGTGTGGGCCGGTATAGAACACCCGATCCCCCACTTGCAGATCCGTCAGCGCGTCGCCCTTTGCCAAAACTTTCCCAACAGCGGAGTAGCCAGGGCGCACGGGGTAGCTAAAGCCTTTTTTGATCTCGAACACACGCGAAAGCTCCGTCCCGGCGCTTATCATACTAGCTTCAGCCTGGATGATCGCCTCCGATGGTTTTAAATTGCTGACGTCCAGCTCTTCTTCGGCGACTTCGGCGCGCCCTTTCTCGGGAATGACAATATAGCGCGAACGCATTTTAGGCTTCGCCAAACACTTTTCGCAGATGCCCGCCCTGCTTCTCGAGCTCTGCCCGCGCTTCTGCCGCTGGCAAGCCTGTTCGGACGATCACGGCTGCCAACTTAACGCTCCCCCCAGCCTCATTTAAAGCCGTCTTCAATTTCTCGGTTTCTTCGGTCGGGAAGATCTCGCGCAGCGTGTTCAGGCAGCGCGCCACTAATTTCTCGTTCGTTGCCTTGACATCCACCATCAGGTTGCTATACGTTTTGCCCTGCTGGATCATGGTGCAGGTAGAGAGCAGATTCAGGACCAGTTTCTGTGCTGTGCCGGCTTTCATGCGGGTGGAACCTGAGATCGCCTCGGGTCCGGTTTCAACTTCAATCGCAATGTCCGCGTGTTTGCCAATTTCACTTTGTTTATTGTTCGCGACGCTAATCGCCCCAGCGCCAAGACTGCGAGCGTAATCCAGCCCGCCGATTACATACGGCGTGCGACCGCTCGCCGCAATCCCACAAACCACGTCATTTTGATTCAATCCAAGGGCTTTCAGCTGCTCTGCCGCCACCAGCGGGTCGTCTTCGATATGCTCTACCGCGCCGCGAAGCGCCCCATCGCCGCCAGCAATCACCCCGACAACTCTGTCTGGGGGCATTGAGTATGTGGGCGGGATTTCAGCCGCGTCGATGACACCGAGCCTGCCCGAAGTGCCTGCTCCGAAATAAATCAACCGCCCACCTCTGCTCATTCGCTCGGTAATCAGTTCTACTGCCGCCGCGATTTGCTCCGCCTGCTCATCAATTACATCAGCCAAAATACGGTTTTGATCATTTATCAGTTTGACCATCTCAAGGGTCGGGAGCAAGTCAATTTCCATCGTGGCAGGATTGCGCTGCTCGGTCTTCAGTTTCTTGATCTCAGATGCTTGAACTGCCATTTTTCTCCTTTATAAATCAAATAATCGATTGATCGCTGTGACCACGCCATCTTCGGCGAGAGTTCCCGTAACCTCGTCTGCCATCAGCTTCACATCCGGCATCGCGTTGCCCATCGCCACAGCATAACCCGCGATTTTCATCATCGGGATGTCATTGCCGCTGTCGCCAAACACAATTACATTCTCGGGCTTTAGCCCGTAATGGTCGCAAATATGTGCCAACCCTGAGCCTTTTGTCACACCCGCCTTGGTAACCTCAATGGTTTGGTAATCTGTCAGAGCGGCTTCAAAGCCGAATTTCTCTCTGACCGCGTTCATTGCTGTTGGGATGTCCTCCGGATTATCCATTCTGAAACCAAACTTAGCAACAGGTTTCATGGTTTGACTGACATAATCAAGGTCATCACTGATCGTATAGACCCGCCGATACTCGCGAGAGGACTTTTCTCTCTCAGCGTCGCTTGGCTGAAGCGCCAGAAGGCGGTCATAGTCTTCCTTCATCAGATAGCCTGTGCCGTCCTGAAACGCCATGTGGAAAGCTTTGGTGATGGTGGGAAGCCAATGCAAAAAGTTGACTGCCGTATCAAGGTCAAAGCCATCAAAAGAGAAGGTTATGCGGTCGCGCATGTTGCCGACCAAAGCGCCATTTGAACCTATGCCATTTTGGAAACTGGAAATTTCCATAACGGACGGGGGCAATTGAAACAGGTGTCGTCCTGTTGCCACAACAGTTTCAACACCGCTCTCGGCTAACCGTGTGACAGCTGCCTTAACTTCGTCTGTAACAAAACTTTTCGTCAGGATTGTGCCGTCCAGGTCAATCGCGGCAAGTTTTATTTTGTCTTTGTCAAATTTTCTATTCAAATCAATTCCTCTCGACTTCGTTCTTCAATAACCCCTAAAGGATTTTTATAACGCTCTTGTACTTCTCAATTAGCGCCAGGTTCCGTTCGTGTCCGTTAGGGACGTTGCCGGAGGTGTACATCTCAAGATCGTAGCCGTCTTGTTCCGCCAACTGCACCATCATGGCTGTGATGGTGTGCAAAATCGCCGCGCCCGAGATAGTAGAGGTCGGACCGATCTTTAGCCCGGATTTCACCTGTACGCAAGCGTCACCGAGCGTGCCAAAATTATCCAGGACGATATCGCTGATCTCATACAGTTTCAGCCCCGAATGGTGGCGGCTTTGCAGAGGTCGGGAATGGTTGAGGTTGGTCAGCGCGATGCTCAGCGCGCCGCGCTCCTTTGCCCCAAGCGCCATTTCGATGGTCAGCGGGTTGATACCGCTGTTCGAAAACACGATCACTACATCATTTTTGCCAACCTGATACTTCTCAAGCAGCGGCTCCGCGTTGCCTTCAGCCCGTTCGAAAGCCGAAGAGCCAGTTGCCGATTTGTGCAGCATAAATTCTTCGCTCAGGATCGGGTTCACCCGCACCATCCCGCCAGCCCGATAAAACATCTCCAACGAGAGCATATGGCTGTGACCAGTGCCAAACGGGAAGATCATCCCGCCTCCTTTGATCCTTGCCAGCATTTCCGCCGCAGTCTTGCGATAAAGCCCCTCGTTTTCCTTGATCTTTTCAAGGATTTCGCTCAAATTTGCCAGATATTCTTGTGCGTAGTCCATTATTCTTCTGCTCCCTGAGCCATCAGGTCAACCAGATCACCTGTAATTTTTTCTGTGGTTCCTTTAGGCATAGGCGACATGATGCTTTCATAGGTCTTGCCGTATTCACCTTCATCCGCCAAATAGCCTCCGTAGTCGTCCGCGTAGCCCCAGATGAGGGGAAGTTTTGCCTTGCTGGCGGCTTTTATCTGCTTGCCAAAGCGCGAAAACAGTTCGCCGGGCTGTTTGCAGATCGCGATATCGCCCATAAAGATGACCGCCGCGTCAAAATTGGCAGTGATTTCATCTTTTTTAAGTTTCATGTCAATAGCATAAATTGCTGACTGCAGTATTTTATGCTTGTCGTAATTCGTTTCGACAGCCATTTGCGCTTCAATTTGCGCGCGCAATTCTCCGAGCGCTTTCTTGTCCACCGGATAGCGTGTCTCCCAATGATAGGGGCGGACAACGGGCTTGGAGAGGCTGAGAGGTTCAAGGGTTTGGCTGGCAAACAGCTGCTCCAGAATGCCTTCGCCTGTGCGAGCCAACTCAACGGCATCATGCCCCTGGCGGAAATTGCGGTTGCTCATATCCCCCGAAGCGCCCTGCATCATCAGCGGATAAACCCCCAGCTGATCCTTCACCCCGCGGCTGATATAGCCAAGCAGGTCACTGCTGATGAACAAGTTCATCGCGCCCAGCACAGTTGGGTGGCATGAAATGTTGACGATCGCCGCCTGAACCCCTTCGGTGTTCTTAAACACAATCAGGCTGACATCCTTATCTTCAGGTTTACCAACCCCATTACGGTTGCCATATAAGCCCTCAATTTCTACCGTGCGGTACCAGGGCTCAACTTCGGCTAAACCATTTTCAAAACAATCAGCAACGGTCGCAAAGATGGTTTCCTTTAAAAAACTCTGGTAGCGGATCCAGAAGCTTTCATCGGTCTTCTCATCAAACATGGGCAATCGGTCGGAGCGGATTTCAGGCCCGGAATGTGTGTGGGTAACGGCAATCGTCACCATCTCGGGTTGAACACCGAACTCTTTCTTTAACCGCTCTTTAACTTCTGCCACAATCTCGGGTGGGATCATGATGAGTTCGAGATCACACATCACAAACTTTTCGCCGTCAATTTCCAGCACCACCGCAGTGCATTTCAGGTCATCCAGCACACCTTCTGATTTTTGGGTGCGCATGCCGTAGCCAGCCATAAAACAAGACTCCTGCGGCGTGATATATCGGGTTGAGGTCGCGACTTTTACCATAGCTATTTCACCAGAAATTCCAACATTTGTTTGTTAAAAATGTTATCGCCTTCAGCCGCCCGGTCAAAGACCCGGCGCCCTTGCACGTAAGTTTCAAGCGCCTTATAGTCATCACTGATCACCACGAAGTCGGCGTCTTTGCCAATTTTGAGCGAACCCTTCCGATCAGCAAAGCCATATTTCCGAGCGGGGTTTAGGGCTGCCATTCGGAGCGCGTCGCTCATATCTATCCCAAGGTTTTCCACAAGGTTCCCGATGCCGTAGAGCACAGGTTTACTGCTCCCTCGCAGGCGTCCGCCTGGCTCCCGAACGAAACCGAGGTCATCCACGATCACCTCACCGGAATGACCCAAAAAACCGCGGTAGGTTCCGCTTGGCGCGCCGGAATAGCCTGTGCAGTCCGATATGAGCATAATTTTGTCGTGGGGTTTGGCTCGCATTACGATCTGAATCATCGGGTTAGAAACATGCAAGCCGTCGCAGATCAGTTCGCAGACCACGCGCTCATCCAACAGCGCCGCGCCCAGCCCGCCCACATCGCGGTGGTGCACGCCAGTCATCACATTGCACAAATGGGTTGCCACCGTAATGCCTTGGTCGAAGGCGTCAAAAGCCTGGGTGGAGTTGCAGTCTGAGTGGGTGAAAGCGGCGGTAACGCCATTTTCCGTGAGGAGGTTAATCAATTCCTCTGCCTGCGGGAGTTCCGGCGCCAATCCCATCAGCCTCAAATTTCCGCCGGCAACGTCAATTGCCCGGCGGACAAACTCGAGATTGATGGTTGGGGTCTTGGGGCGGATGCCCTTTTCACCAACACGGTTTAAGTAAGGTCCCTCGTAGTGAACGCCTGCCACAGTCGCGCCGTTTTGGGGTTTGCCTGTCTGATCAGCCACCTTGCGCAAGATCTCCAAAGCTTCTTCGCTGTCGCCGGTGGCGCTAAACAGGGTGGGCAGTACCAAGGTTACGCCTTCGCTCGCGATTCCTTTCAAAAACCCGCTCAGTTGGGAGTCTATGCCGCCTTCTTCGCCCTCATCCCATAGGGTGTAGCCCTGAGTTCCGTGAACGTGAGTGTCAAAAATCCCGGGGATAATCTGCAGATCACCAAAATCAATCGCGCCGTCTTTTTCACCCAGCCCCATCTGCAAGATCCGCCCATCTTCAACGCGCATCCAGCCATCCAGCAGACCATCCTCGGTATAAATCCGGGTCGATCTAATCAACATAACGCACCTCTCCATCAAAATAAACTCCACCGTCTTTGCGGGCTTTTTCAAGCCATTTCATCGCGCGGCGGCTCATTTCAAGCGACTCATTCACTCGATCAAAATCCTGCTTCTGAAAGATTTCAGAAAAATCGCGCATTTCATACACCAGCGCGTTGTTGTCTTGCTGCTCGTTGAAGGTCTCTTCGCCTTCCGGACTGAAAACAGTAAACGAGATGCAGCGACTGCTTTCTTTGGGCACCATAATATAGCCCTTTTCGCCCTGAATCTGCACCATGTTCTCGCTGCGGCTATCTTTTGCCCCCGCCGCTTCGGCTACAAAGCCAGGGTAGCGCATGATCAGCACACCAGAGGTGTCGATGCCGTTCTCTGCAAGGTTAGCAAAGTAGTGGATCTCGTCCGGCTCGCCAAAAAGGTCGAGCATAAAGCGCAGATTGTAGTAGTTGATGTCCATCAGCGACCCGCCAGCAAACGCGGGGTTAAACACGTTTGGGTTTTTGCCTTCCAGAAATGCCTTATGCTTGCTGGAATACTGTGAGAAGTTGAGCTGCACCAATCTGATGGGACCAATTTTGTGCAGGTG
>LUZV01000187.1:0-4254 GCA_001603765.1 Anaerolineales bacterium Chloro_02
TTGATTCTTTGCGCCATGATATATTTGTTATATTGTTTCAATCCTTGTTTTTCTGGAACTCGCGCCCGGACTCCTGGGGCAAATGGTAACGTTTACTTCTGCAAGAGTTTCAATCCTTGTTTTTCTGGAACTCGCGCCCGGACTCTGGAGGGCTGGCTGGATCTCGAACCGTTCCGTGTTTCAATCCTTGTTTTTCTGGAACTCGCGCCCGGACTTTAGCTACCATATCAACGAGTGGCTGGTCGATATGTTTCAATCCTTGTTTTTCTGGAACTCGCGCCCGGACTCGGCATCCGCCCAGACGAAGCCGCCGGATACTGTCGTTTCAATCCTTGTTTTTCTGGAACTCGCGCCCGGACTCTGCCGAGGATAGAGAAGTTCGAAGCCGAGGGGAAGTTTCAATCCTTGTTTTTCTGGAACTCGCGCCCGGACACGGCTACAACTCCGCCAAGGCCGCTGGAAAGTCGTTTCAATCCTTGTTTTTCTGGAACTCGCGCCCGGACGGCTTTTTGTCTGGTCCAAATGATATTTATCGCTAGTTTCAATCCTTGTTTTTCTGGAACTCGCGCCCGGACTTTGGGGTGGGTGCATATCGCAGCGCTCCGCCCCAAGTTTCAATCCTTGTTTTTCTGGAACTCGCGCCCGGACTCGTTCAACCGAGACCCCTATTAAGCCTCCGGGACCGTTTCAATCCTTGTTTTTCTGGAACTCGCGCCCGGACGCTAGGATCGCTCCTGGTGACATCGAGGAGCTGGTGTTTCAATCCTTGTTTTTCTGGAACTCGCGCCCGGACGTGACATCCTACTCGGTATCATCTACGACAACGAGGAGTTTCAATCCTTGTTTTTCTGGAACTCGCGCCCGGACGGGCCTGGCTAAACACCAAGCTGGTTTATGTACCGGTTTCAATCCTTGTTTTTCTGGAACTCGCGCCCGGACGTTTCTCGCCAGATCTGACCCGTCTGAAGAACGCTTGTTTCAATCCTTGTTTTTCTGGAACTCGCGCCCGGACCATAACAGCCCTATAGTGGTCCCCTTCTGGATATCCGTTTCAATCCTTGTTTTTCTGGAACTCGCGCCCGGACCCCAAAATGCAAGCTGACCTCTGCATGTTTGTAAAGTTTCAATCCTTGTTTTTCTGGAACTCGCGCCCGGACCATCTAACAATGGCCTACTGGGATGGGCACAACAATAGTTTCAATCCTTGTTTTTCTGGAACTCGCGCCCGGACGCGGTGCAGGCCCCGTGATAAACTCGACCATAAATGTTTCAATCCTTGTTTTTCTGGAACTCGCGCCCGGACGGAAAAGGCTAGACACTGAAAAGGCAGCTCTGCATCGTTTCAATCCTTGTTTTTCTGGAACTCGCGCCCGGACCCGGGGTTTTACGCCCCTCTCCGCACCCCATTCCTAGTTTCAATCCTTGTTTTTCTGGAACTCGCGCCCGGACGCTCATGAACTGTTCGGTGATCCGGGCGCTAGCGGTTTCAATCCTTGTTTTTCTGGAACTCGCGCCCGGACGACGCATATCTTGAGTACCATTACAGCGGGGCGTGTTTCAATCCTTGTTTTTCTGGAACTCGCGCCCGGACCTCACTAATATCCATGGTTTCAACTTCAGTTATCAGTTTCAATCCTTGTTTTTCTGGAACTCGCGCCCGGACCCACCGACGGGACTTCGTGAAGGTAGCGATCCGGGGTTTCAATCCTTGTTTTTCTGGAACTCGCGCCCGGACTTGGCCCGGATATTGTTTAGGGTCATCTCAAATCGAGTTTCAATCCTTGTTTTTCTGGAACTCGCGCCCGGACGGCAATAACCAAGAAGGCAGCAATGGACCAGCAGTAGTTTCAATCCTTGTTTTTCTGGAACTCGCGCCCGGACCCGGACGGTTCTGCGGATCAACCAAGCCTGGATGGAGTTTCAATCCTTGTTTTTCTGGAACTCGCGCCCGGACGCCCCTTTCGCGATGGTATCTGTTATAAGTTTTTCGTTTCAATCCTTGTTTTTCTGGAACTCGCGCCCGGACGGCGGTGGAGGGTCCGAGGCGGCGGCGGGTGTCGAGTTTCAATCCTTGTTTTTCTGGAACTCGCGCCCGGACACAAATAGCTAGCGCCGTTGTGGGGCGGGGGATTGGAGTTTCAATCCTTGTTTTTCTGGAACTCGCGCCCGGACTTTTCGGGCCCAGTACGTCGAGGAGGAGGGCGAGTTGTTTCAATCCTTGTTTTTCTGGAACTCGCGCCCGGACGGTACCGTGGCCTCCCTCGGATCCATGCGACCAGGAGGTTTCAATCCTTGTTTTTCTGGAACTCGCGCCCGGACTTCAAGAGCAAAGAGACAAAGAGGTCTGGCTGGGTGTTTCAATCCTTGTTTTTCTGGAACTCGCGCCCGGACATCCCGGATGAGAGGATGACCCAGGCCAACTCTCCGTTTCAATCCTTGTTTTTCTGGAACTCGCGCCCGGACTCAGCCAGCCCCTGACGAGACACGGCCGAATCCTTCTGTTTCAATCCTTGTTTTTCTGGAACTCGCGCCCGGACTTTGGCAAATCTCATTCTCTTGAATCTCGCCAGAAAAGTTTCAATCCTTGTTTTTCTGGAACTCGCGCCCGGACATCGTGGCCCCTCTGGTGTGGGTCCAAGGACGTCAGTTTCAATCCTTGTTTTTCTGGAACTCGCGCCCGGACAGAAGGACCCCCACCACTGCATCCACTGCGGTGCGGGTTTCAATCCTTGTTTTTCTGGAACTCGCGCCCGGACTACACCGACCTCCAGAAGAAAGCCGCTGACTGGGAGTTTCAATCCTTGTTTTTCTGGAACTCGCGCCCGGACGAGCGGGGAACCTTCGGGCGGGATATCGACTTCGAGTTTCAATCCTTGTTTTTCTGGAACTCGCGCCCGGACTTTGTAATCGTCGATCAGTTTCCCGCTTGAGGTGTGGTTTCAATCCTTGTTTTTCTGGAACTCGCGCCCGGACGGTGCCCGGCCGGTCGCTGGAACGCACGAGTACAGAGTTTCAATCCTTGTTTTTCTGGAACTCGCGCCCGGACCCCAGTCCGGTACAGCAAAATTTGGCTGGAGGTAGTTTCAATCCTTGTTTTTCTGGAACTCGCGCCCGGACGCACGTAAAGTCCGACGGCTGCACGTAAAGTAGGGCGTTTCAATCCTTGTTTTTCTGGAACTCGCGCCCGGACCGCGGCCTACAGAGCTGTTGGCGACATTGCAATTACGTTTCAATCCTTGTTTTTCTGGAACTCGCGCCCGGACCTTACCGTCCCGTCCCCGACCCTCTTGAGGTGCCGGGTTTCAATCCTTGTTTTTCTGGAACTCGCGCCCGGACACTGGACGCTACACGCTGGTAGGTCCTACATAGCCGGTTTCAATCCTTGTTTTTCTGGAACTCGCGCCCGGACACCACCACGGCAACGGACCTCGCCGGGGCCATTGAGTTTCAATCCTTGTTTTTCTGGAACTCGCGCCCGGACAGTACGTCGAAAAACATCTGAGGAAGACATGAATCCGTTTCAATCCTTGTTTTTCTGGAACTCGCGCCCGGACATCTATCTGGGATTAGGCAAACCTCCAATCGTCGAAGTTTCAATCCTTGTTTTTCTGGAACTCGCGCCCGGACAGCGGCCGATTTTCGTCCTTTTCTCTGTTTCTGGTGGTCAAACCGGCCTTTTCAGACCTACCTTCCGGCATGAATGGAATTTATTGAATCCCTTATAAATTCATTCCTGTGGGGGGGTTTCGGCCTGTGCTCAGACCATAATAGGAAGAGATAAGCCCTTTCTACCTCAACCTCGAGACCGCCCCAAATCCTCGGGAGACGGACTTCCCGAGGCCCAACAGCTCCGGGATCTCGAAGCTCGTCGTGAACTCGCCCCGGATCCCCGTCACCTTCTCGTCCTTCAGCTGGCAGATCTCCTCCGAGATCTCTCCAAGCTCCAGCCGGATATGCTCTTTTGCGACGTACCCGAGCCCCTTGGAGGCTGAAAGGAGGTTTCCCACGAGAATGCTCCGGAGGAGGTCCCGCCTCTCCTCCCGCGAAGCCCGTCGATATCTATCGTAGTTCTTCTGGTTGAGGGCGAGCCACGGCGTCGCAAACCGATAGCTCAGGATCGTTTGAGAGCAGCCGAACTCCTCGCTTTTGAGGATCACGCCCCGCTCCATGACGGAGTAGACGGACTCGCCGAGCTTGATCTCGTCGAACTTGTCGTAGATCTCCTTCAGGACCTCCGCCCCCTCGTTGATCCCC
>LUZV01000187.1:4294-5010 GCA_001603765.1 Anaerolineales bacterium Chloro_02
TCACGTGCTGGTGGAGGAGGGCGTGCTCGTTGAAGCTGGTGGCGAAGAAGCCGCGGAGCTTGGCGGCATCCCCGACCATGGGGGCGTCGGAGTGGAGGGTGAGGCGGAGGATTTTGAGGATCATGGCATTTCCTTCATCAGAAGATCAGAGAGCCCTCATCGGCTTTATCGCGCTTGAAGCCCGTCTCCATGTCATAATAGTTGGGTAGCTCATGCATCGAGATGTAACCGATATTGGAGCCATCAACGATCAACGAATGTCCAGATCTCTCCGGAACTGATATTATGTACTCACTTAACTGCTTCTTTATCTTCAGATATTTTTTCGACCGTTCTAGATGGTCATTCTCAGATTGCATCTCGTTATAACGTTTCCATATCTCCACAGCGTCGCCGTCCTGCTCGATAAAGACGTTCACTCTAGGATAGTCTTCTTCGATTAGTTTGAAGCTCTCGCTTAGATCCTTAAATGCCAATCCAGCAATGCATTCTAGACTGTCTTTTGATTCCTTATCTCCCATGCCTCTTTTCACAGCTTTGAAATACTTGTCGTTTAGGTCAAGGAATTCTGACTCGTTTATCGTCCCTTCAATCGGCTTCAGTATGTCCAGCGTCTTGCTTATCAAGAAGGGATCATAGATATATTTATAAAACTCTTTTTTATCATCTATCAGAATGAAAATATTTACAATTCCCTTTTCACCTTTGGCAGAGTT
>LUZV01000188.1 GCA_001603765.1 Anaerolineales bacterium Chloro_02
TAACAAAGGGGGGAAATAAGCCCCCGGCCCATTGCAAAAGTCAAAACTTGCAGGCATTCGAACCCCGGAAGGGGCGGAAGAAAACATTTCCCCCCGTTTTTTATTGATCCAATCTTGAAAGCAAAGCAGGTTAAAGCGGCAGGTTCTGGAAGAATTGAGGTTCAAAAGCCGGGGCCGGAGGCCATGAACGCCCCGCCGTTACCGGTTCAGGTTCTTCATGGCTTCGTCGATTGCCCGGGTCCTGTCCTCTCCCAGCCTCTGGGTTTCCCTTGCCTTGTCGATGGGCCTTTGCCCGAAATCCCGGATGGCGTCTGTGGCCTGTTCGGTCGAAGGATTTGCCCGCTGCGCCTCGGGAGCCTTCTCTTTTTTCGAGCAGCCGGGAAACCATGCGAACAACAGCAGGGCGGCGAGTAGCCAGCAGATTCGTTTCATTTTACTTGGCCTCCGATATCGATTGAAAAAATTAGCGGTGTAAAATTGCGTTCCGGTCACTTTCCGTCTTCCTCTTTCCCCAATCGGCAACTCGGGGCTTGTCCGTAAGCAAAACCTTCGGGCCGGCATCCGGCTTTGCCGGTGAAGGGGAGCCCCCGATGGGACCGGTGCAATCCGACGCCTGAAAATTTCCCGAAGACGCCGCCTTCCCCCTTGTGCCCGCCGTGTGTAATGGGAACATCAGGGGGGATGAAGCGTCCCCCGAATTAAGGTATATTGTTCCCAAACAGGCGCAGCACCTTGGTGGCAGAGGCAATATAATATGGGAAGGTTTACCTCGCTTGATAGGGCGCGGGGCGTCCGGGCCGGAGGGAATGGCCGGCCGCCGGCGCGGGCAAATGCCGAACGGAAGGAGCACGATGCGGTGACTTTGAACGATCTGGTGAATAAGATCAAGCGGCAAGTGGATTTTTCAAGGGTGGGAATGATTGCGTGCCATAACGGAGTAGTCCGCGGCACTTCTCGCGCGGGCGAAGCCGTGGAATGCCTGGACATTGATGTAGATACCGAGATTTGGGACAGAATCCTTCAAGAGATGCGCACGGAGCCGGGAATCGCTGCCGTGGAGGCTTACCTCTTCAGAGGAAGACGCCGCGTAGGAGATGACGTGATGCTGATTGCCGTGGCGGGAGACATTCGTGAAAACGTTCTGCCCGTTCTGGAAAAGACGCTGAACCGGCTCAAAAAAGAAGCCGTTAAAAAAGGGGAAAAGTTACTGATGCCGGATATCCCGATAGCATGAGGCCGCGCGGGAGATCAAAAGCCCGCACTCTTAATCGCCTCAAGAGCTTCCGACAGGAGCCTCCTGTTATAGGCCGCAGCCTTTGGGTCTTGAGGGTCCGACCATGTGGTGGCGGTAATCTCGGCAGTTCCGGTTTTAATGTTAACAATGACGAATATGCTGCTTCTATAGGCTTGAGGCGCTTTTCTGCTCGCCGTGACCCGCATGGCTGCCCTGTCTATCCTCTCGACCTCAAAACCTGCCATGCGGAGACTTTGCTCTATGGACCTCAAGACGGATTCCGCAGGGCCGGCCCTTGGAGATAAGGCGACCTGAGTCTTGTCGCTGATGTGCGGCCTGGGCCGCGGAACATAACAGGTTCTTGCCGGATAGCAGTTTGTCGTCGCAAATGCGGTGAGGCTCAGCAGCAGCGCGCCAATGGACAACTTCTTCCTGACCCAGTAGGGATGTCTTCTCGTGATCCATACGAGGAAAGACACGGCGACGAAACCGGCTGCAACTACCGCGTAAGCAATGGTTTTCTCGATATTATCCTTCATAAGACGGGCCTGCATCCTTTCTGAATTCCGGTACGCGTTCCGGGGCTTTCCCCATCAAGCGCAGAATGGGATCGGGACATTGAAGCGTCAGCCCGCATTGCTCGGCGGCGGCACGACAACCGCCGCGGCACCTGCTCGCCAGAGGACACATTATACAATCATCCGGAATTGTGGAAGTCCATTTCCGTGAGTATTCGGATGAAATCATACTTTGTAGTGTTTCCCTATAGATATTGCCCGGGACAGTGGGTGAGTGATTGCACAGCCGAACGTCCCCAAAGGCGTCAATAGTGATCGGCCCGCCCGGCGTTCCAGCCACACACGAGGTGAAATCCAGGTGGCTGAACTCCGCCGGATTGATAATACAAAAAGGAGTGCAAGCGTTTGAAGTTATATCCAGATCCAGGGCGGATGCGCAATCGTCAGCCGCATAAAATGCTTTTCTCAGTTCAGGGGCCGTGACCAGTAAATTTTTTTCCTCGCTGATTCCTTTTCCGCCGATATTATAACGGTTGACCATGATGCTTCTCACTCCCAGGTCATGGATGAATGCAAGAGTGCCCGGCAAATCATCAATGTTGGGCTTGCAGAGGACTATAACCACCACCACATCGCCGCCGGCGCCGACAATCTTTTCGACAGAGCGAACCGCCTTTTCCCAGGACCCGGCCGAACGTGTCATGAAGTCGTGATGTGCGGCAACATGGGAATGAATCGGAATTTCAAACAGTGAGACTCCAAGGCCCAGCAGGGTTGCATACTGCCCCGGTTTTGAAGCAGTCCCGTTGGTGATGATTGCGACGCTCTTTCCCTTGAGGCGGCAGTGAAGGACCAGTTCTTCGATCCCGTCAAGGAGTAAAGGCTCACCGCCCGAGAAGGTAATCTGCTGGACTTTCGTCGAACGCAGCAGCCTGCCTAGGGTCTTTCTTGCAAGGGAATAGGAAACCTTGCGGATGGGCGGGCTGCCCGGCCGCTTCCACGAATTATAACAATACCGGCAGTCGAGATTGCAGGATTGCGTTGCCTCGAAAATCAGAAATGGAAAATCGATACTCAAATTATTCCCCGTTGGGAAACATACCGATTGAAGTCAGCTCATCTTATCCGGAATAAGTGCATCCACTTCTTCCTAATGTAAGTGTCATCCCCCGTGCCGGGACAGGCAGAACACCAGCATCGTAAACCTCTTCTCCCCCGGCGATGCCCATGGGCCGTGAGCTCCGATCATAGACACCGGCTCCGCCGGGAGCATCCCGTCCCGGCGGATTGGCAAACGGTTTCCCCGCGGAACGTTTCTGCGGCAGCCATGTCTCTGCCCCTGATCATCCAATCTTTTCATCTTTATACATAAAACAATTCATCCTATCGGATGTTTCGCAATAGAGTCAATCAATAGATGTTCTATGAAGAGTCTGGGAG
>LUZV01000014.1 GCA_001603765.1 Anaerolineales bacterium Chloro_02
AATGGCGGAATTATCCATTTGTTTGGTTCTGGTCATTCCAGCTTGGTTACCGAAGATGTTTTCTGGCGGGCAGCAACGCTTGCTAACGTCCACGCGATCTTTGAGTCCAGCGTCGCGGGGATCAATGAAATTACCAAAACCAGTAAGCTCGAAAAGCTTGAAGGAATTGGTCAAATCATTGTGGAATACAACAAGGTTTTGCCGCCGGATGCCATGATTTGTATCTCCAATTCTGGCAACAACGCTGCCACCGTGGATGTCGCGCTAGGCGCGAAGGCAAAGGGCGTCCCCGTGATTGCGATCACCAATGTAACTTATGCTGATCAGCTAACAACCCACCACAGCAGCGGCAAAAAACTGAAGGATGTGGCAGATGTTGTAATTGATAACTGTTCACTCTATGGAGATGCGGCAATCGATCTTACAGATTTTCCACAAAAAGTCGGCGCGACCTCAACCATTCCAGTGGCATATATTGTTCCAGCGCTGCTCGTCCAAACCTGTGAGAATCTTATAGAGCTCGGCATCCAACCGGATGTTTATTACAACGGTCACCTCGCCTATGAGGACCCATCGGTTAAACAGCATAACGACGCCCTGGTTGAGAAGTATTTTTACAGGATTCGTAATTTGTAGAAGTTGCGGAAAAAGATAATCATTCGTTTAGACCACCAAAACGTCTGATATCTTTCGTCGTTCATTAATTGAAAAACCAGCAGCGGTATGTTGAGATTCATCGCTGCTGGTTCAAGATTTCTACGACAGACTTAGCAAACCAAAGGCTTAATCTTCGTATTTGCTTAGCACGGCTGGAATGGTCGCTCGGATGAGATTAAAGGCTTTCCGAAAGGCTGCCAGTCTGTTATCATCACTGCCCTCAACTTCAGCAGGATCTTCAAAACCGATGTGAACGTTCTCGCCCATTTTGAGCCAGGGTGGGCAAGTTTCGTTGGCGCGGTCGCAAAGCGTGACAACCAAATCAAATTGCTTATCGAAGAATTCCGAAACCGATTTTGAGCGACCCTGGTGATAAATTCCGGCTTCCTGGATTACCTGTTTTGCGAACGGATTGACTTTTCCGCTCGACTCGGTGCCTGCGCTGTAGGCAACCCATTTATCCCAGCAGTCGTTATTGACGATAGCCTCAGCCATCTGACTGCGAGCTGAGTTGTCTGCGCAGAGAAAAAGCACCTTTTTTCGATCTTTAAGGTCTTCATCTTCAGCGTCAACCGGTTCAATATGGCGCGAAATCTCGTCACCTTCATCCGCGACAAGGACTTCGTCCACAAAGTCCCCTTCGTCCATTGCCTCGAGTAACGATTTCGCTTTTTCAGCGTGTTCAGGCGGAACTTTTATGCCAACCAAACCAAGATCGCCGACAGTAAAACTATAGATCAAACCGAGCGTATCCTGGTCGATAAATACGGGGATGCCCTGAGCTTCCAGAAAGGCTTTGATGGTTTCCGCGTCCAGGCGTCCGTGAGCACTGTAGACAGTTACATAAGAATCGAGCCCTTCGCCTCCCATTAATAACTCCAGTCCTCTGTGCAGCGGCGCCAGTTAACCAACTCATCAGGCCTGAACCACAAGGCAATCTCAGCCTCGGCGTTTTCGGGGGAGTCGGAGGCGTGTGTGAGGTTCTTTTGGTTTTGGATGGCGTAGTCGGCGCGGATTGTGCCCGGGTCGGCGTCTGTGCCGCGAGTTTTGCCCATTGTCTGTCGGATAGCTGTGATCGCGTCGGGCCCTGTCCAAACCATCGCCATGACTGGTGAGGAGGTAATAAAAGTGATCAAGCCATCAAAAAATGGTTTCCCTTCGTGGACCGCGTAATGCTGTTTTGCCAGTTCGGGGCTGACCTGAAGAAACTTCGCCCCAACCATCCTCAAACCGCGATTTTCGAGGCGGGTGATAACCTCGCC